>JAOZQN010000130.1 GCA_029932195.1 Bacteroidales bacterium
TCACAGTATGTAAATTAAGTGATTTTGTTAAATTTTAATGTAATGACTATTAAGGTATTACGTTTTTACAGTAAAATTATAACTGTCTAATAATCTGATTATTATGAAGGCAAAAACTTTAGTTGGTAATTTATTCTCAATTATTTTTATTTCTACTGTTATTTCTGTTTTTCTTAAAATAAATTTATACTCTTCAAATACTATTTCTTTATCAAAATCAGCCCAAACAAATACTTTTTTATAATCTAATAATTTTCTTACCAAAATATCTACATTTGTATATGGATTTAATTCGTATATTTTTTCTTTGTTGTAATCAGATAATTTTCCTTGCTTAAATCGTAGCCATGCTGCATTTTCAAATGCAGATTGCAAATTATTTTTATTCAAAAGAATATCCATCATTTCTTTTAAATCTTTTAATTTATTGCTTTTAGCTGAATTTATTAATGAAGTATTAGCTCTAATATATCCACACAAACAAACTTTCCCCTCACAACCATTTGAATTATTACATTCTTTTGGTTTTTTATTTTCTTTACATTCAGTTATTTCAAATTTTTTATCGGTTCTAATAAAATGTAATAAAATCCATTGTTCAAAAGAACGACTCGAAAAACCAATATTTACAACCTTTCCATTTGTTTTTATTTTTGCTTTTTGATATGCATTTTTGTGATGCGAATGTCCATTTTTATCATAAACTGCCCAAAGTTCCTGATATAATGGATGTGTATCCTTGTCAATTAGTTGTGCCTGTGCTACATACCTAAGAGGAACTGCTTTATCTTTTTTGTATATAGAAGAGCCTTCTTTTTCTCCATAATATTTTATACATAATTTTTCTAAAGCATTAATCCCACCATGTTTATGTTTGTTTGGATTTTTAAATTCACGCTTTTTATGTTTTCCAAGCTTTGTTTTTTTAGAAATAGACTTATCGTTTGGAATTGTTTTATTATCTGAAACGTCCACCTTATCCCATATTTTTTTAGTATATGAAATGTTTTCAGCTATAAAACGAAAATAGTTTGGTTCGGTGCTTGTTCCCTCACAAACAATCAGAATATTATTTTTAAAACTATATTTCGCCATTTTATAAAATTGATTGTATTTCTGTAATTTTAGGAATAGCACCAAACTGCCCAGCCATATACCATTTATCAAATGGAATATCTTCTCTTACTCCATTAAAATGTTGTGCTGAAAATAATTCAGTTTCTCCAAGTTCGTTTTTTTCAGCAAACCATATCTGGTCAGAACGAAATTCTTTATATATTAAAGTTGTATCGTGTGTTGTAAAAATTAATTGTGCATTTTTTAATTGATTATTATGAAATAATTTAATAAATAAACGAGTTAGGAGTGGGTGCATACTACTATCTAACTCATCAAAAAGTATTACTCCACCATTGTTCAAAACTTTTAGCATTAAACCTCCTAAAGCAAAAAGTTTTGCTGTTCCATATGATTCCTGTGAAAAAGGTAAATTATATATACCTACTTCTTTACCTTCTTCAAAGATTTTATGTAATGAAAAAACTGTTTCATTTTGTTTTTTATTTTTATTTAATAAAAGAGATTGTATTTGTGTATCTGCTTCGTATATAAGCTGTTCTATTTGTTTTAGGAATTTATTATTTTCTGAATTTAATATTTCTTTTTCTATTTCTTTACTCAATATTTTAATCCAATTACTATCTGTTACATTCCAAATCTCAAGTTCAACGAAGTAAACATAAACAGAAGAAATTATTGTATGATAATTTATATTTTCACCAAATATAGATAGTAGTGGTAATTTTTTATAAATAGCATATTTTGTATATCCAAAATTTTTTCCTAATTTTCCTTGATGAATATTATTATCCTTCAAGATTTTAGCATTGCTTCGTTTAAATATATTTTGTGCTTTTTTCTTTGGAAAATGATATAATTCTTCTTCTATTATTTCATTTTTATCAAAAACTATTTTATATTGGTATTTCTTTTTATCTTTTGTAATAAAAATAATTTCAAAAATAGAAGGTTCTTTTGATGAGCTGTTATTAAATAAAAATGGGGCGTAAGCAAGAATGGGTTTATCTACAGTTCCTTCTTTTTGATTGGAAATAAATTGCTGAAAAATAAACAAAGCATGTATAAAATTTGATTTTCCTGCGGCGTTTGCTCCCAATATTGTCGCAGTTTTAATTAATTTTACCGAACTCCCATTTGATAAAACAACTTCAAAAGTATTGTCTATTTTACTTTTTGCACTACTGGCAAGCATAGAAAATGTTTGTTTTTTATTTATAGAGCGAAAATTTTCTATTGAACATTCTAAAATCATAACCTTAAGTTTAATTATTTGTTTTTTTTTTGCAAAAATATAAATAATAAGCAAATAAACAAAACTAATGTAATTTTTTAAACCCTCACCGTTACAATAGCATGAGAAATTGCCGACAGACTTTTAGAAATAGTTTCCATTTGTTCTACGGCTTCCGAAATTTGACTTGCGGAGTCTTTTTGTTTATTTTTCTGATAAATTTCTATTATTTCTTTAAATCTGATTTCGTCTTCTGCTGTAAGAATATTTATCATGCTTTTGAATTTCAGTAAATTAGCTTCGGCATCGGTTGTTAAAGTTTGCGATTCATTTTCGTAATGAGAAATAATTAGCGAGTCTAATTCCTTGTCATTCATTATAGGCATAATTTTTTCTGTCATCTTGTTCATGTCTCTGTATGAACCTTGTAGCTTGAATGATGGTTCTGTTCTGTAAATATCTGATTGCCCTGCAGAATATATATATTGCTGATTTACAGTTGAAATTATTTCACGAACTTTTAGCATTTTTCTCATAACAGAAAGATATTCATTAATTTCCTCTGCCGTATGATTTGTCTCGTATTGAACACCCTCCTGCTCACCCGATTCGGCGACTTCTAACAGCGTGTAAACATCTTTGCTACTTTTTCCTGCAAGTTTTCCTAACACAGCATTTGATGTCAAACTATTTTCTACATAGCTCAATAAAAATTCGTCTTTGTTGTCGCCCAAAATATCGCCCAAGTTATAAATATCTGCTCTATTTGAAAGCATATCAGGTATTTGAAACTTGTCGCCACTTTCGGTGTATGGATTTCCAGCCATAATTACGCATACTTTTTTGCCTCTAAAATCGTAAGTTTTTGCTTTACCTTTATATATACCTTCAATTTTTCGCTGACCATCGGCAAGTGAGATAAATTTTTGCAAAAATTCAGGATTACAATGCTGAATATCATCAAGATAAATCATAACATTGTCGCCAATTTCAAAAGCAAGATTAAGTTTTTCCAATTCTTCTCGTGCCGTTGCATTGCTCGCTTCTTCTGGATCAACCGATGTAATATTGTGTCCAATTGCTGGTCCGTTTATTTTCATAAAAATAATTCCCAAACGATTGGCAATGTATTCCATAAGTGTAGTTTTTCCGTATCCTGGAGGCGAAATTAGGAGAAGCATACCCATTAAATCGGTGCGTTTTTGCTCGCCAGCTGTTCCTATTTGCTTCGCAAGATTACTACCAATTAGTGGAAGATAAACTCTGTTTATCAATTTGTTACGAACAAACGAACTCATTACACGAGGTTTAAATTCGCTCAATCGCATATTTGATTCAAAATCGTGGGATAGTTTCTTTTTCAGCTCAACATATTTTTTGAAACCAACAACAGTATTTTTTTCAAAACTCTGAATTTTTTGAATAAATTGATTATAATTAAGTTGATATTTTCGCTCCTTAATTATTTGATGACTGCCATCGAAACCGTCCAATTCTATTTCCATAGATACTTTTACCTGTTTTTTTCCCGACAAAGAATTTAGACAAATAGTTACCGTTGCTTCGTCTAAATATTGCAAATAATTTTCTTGCTCCTGATTTTTTATAAATGCCTTGAGCCAATCATTTATCAATCTGTATTTTAAGTCTGGATTTTTGGTTAGCTCGGTAATTGTTTTTTCAAATTTTGATGAGAAGTTTTTTAATTTTAAATAATGAAGAAATTGTTCAATAAACTTGGCAGTCTCTTCATTTATCACAAAACTATCTCCCCTTGTGAGTTCCAAAAATAGATATTCGGCGGCAGGTTCTATTAATTTTTCATCAAATAAATTAGTTTTTTCAATAAAATTACCAATTTCTATTTCTATCTTTTCTGTGATATTTTCAAATTTCGGACTATCAGGAAAAGCCTCTAAAATAGTTCTTACTCCTTTTATTTGTCTATAAATAAGCTCTTTGACTTCTTTATCTGCAAATCTACTAAACCAGATTTCTGCACAAGCACGTGCCTGTGAAGAAAATCGCAATAAATCGGCATCTTTTCTAATATTTATTAATGCTGATAAAATTTTAACAGCATCTGCATCGTGAACTCCTTTCACGTAACCCTCCGAATAACGAACCGACATGAAATTTTGAACAGTTTCGGAAAGTTGCTCTTCGTCCATTTTCACAAAATCGGCGAAAGAGATATTTTTATTATTGATATTATCAAAAAGTGTTTTATAAGCCAAGTATTCAGAACGATAGACCTTGTCATTTTCCGAAACTATTGATTGATCCCAAAACTCCTCCAATTCATAAAATTCTTTATTTTCTACTTTTTCATAAAAACCAGTTCCCGAAAGATGATAATACATTCCATCGGAGCGATTTATCATCGTAAGACTAAATGGCTGAGTGTTTACCGTAAAATTATGATTACCAAATTTTATGATATTTTTGCCATCAACAAATAGTTCGGTTTTGTCTTTAAGTTGTCGGACAGCATCTTCTTTTGTGGTTTTCAGGCGACTTTGAATTTCGTCTGCTTTAACGCTGTCGTTGAGCTTAATTAGCTCTTTTACAATGTCTCTAACTTTATCCACCATAATATCGGAGGCAAAATAACCGTTTATTTCGCTCACCGTTTTCAATTTAGCCAAACGACCACCAACAGCTTTTAAAATCCGACCAGCCGATTGCAATAAAGTGTCTGCACGTTTGCTAATTTTTTCTACAATCTGAATTTTTCTTTGCTCAAAAGCATCAAGAATTTCCTCTCGCTTGATGCCTATTTGCTCTACAAATTCGTTAAATTCTGTAAATTTCCCCTCCAATTCTTCTACCTGAACGAGTAATTTGGTTAAGTATTCATCGGTTTTTTCGGGAGAATCGCATAAGTCCAAATAATTTATAACAGCCTGACTTATAAGTTTTATTTGTGAAGAGAACTCTGCTTTTCCTTCTACCAAAAAGAGTTCGTTTTTTTTTCGTTTTAGGTCGGCTTTTATTTTATTGAAGCTTGAATAAATAGTTGATATATTGTCAATTATAGTTGCTGTTTGAACCGCATCTTTAATCTTTAAATTACTAACAATTTCTATCAACATTTCCAATTCGGTAGAAACTTTTGCTATTTGAATTTCGATATCATCTGCTTCAATTACTTTTTCTATTTTTGCAGTATGTTCTCTAATTTTATCAACACGCTCTACATAAGGCTCTAAGGCTTTCTCTTCAAGCAAAAAATCAATACATTTTTCGGAAAGAGTTTCATTAAACTTCCCAGCTTGCTTTTCGTAATCTTCTACTTTATCTAACTGGACGTATCTTAATGTTTTTAAGGATATTAACTCACCTCTAATAATTCTAATTCCTGCAAGCTGTTCTACAAAATGATTGATACTTGAAAGGTGTTCTCTTTTTATTACAGAAAAAAGTTCTTCTGCTTTTGAGAATGTTTTTTTCGTTTCTTTTGCTGTGCTTTTTTTAAGTTTTACTACTTTTTCAAACTCATCAATTGCCGATGCTGCCGACTCTTTAATTGCTGATAATGACTCATCTATACTGTGAGTTTCTGTTCGTCCTATCCAATAATAATTATCAAGAATTTGAGAAGTTTTTTTCACTAATTCTATGTATAGACCAGTGTAGCTATCGTCTTTTGCCAGTAAAGTGTTGATTTCCCGAGACTCAGCAATTCCTCTAACAAGTTCTTTGTTTCCTATTTTATAAAGATAGGAATCTTTATTTACAACAGTATCAAAATCAATATGATAAAAAGTAGTTTTCCAAATTTGAATTACATGATGTTTTTTTGCCTCACCGTCATCACGAAAGTTGCACATTTCTCCATTTTTAAAAATGGAAAAACCATGACAAATAACGGGACTATCCAATTTTTGCTCAATTAAGTTATATTTTAATAAAACATAAGCACCAGTATTTTTTTCATAAAAAGTATAAAAATAATCTTCGCCATTTGGAGAGTCAACTCTTCGTTCAAAAATTAGATTTTCAAGATTATTCTCAAAAAACTTATAATCACCAGTTTGCAAATAATATCCATTTGAAAATATAACACCCTGATTGTCTGGCAATAATACACAGGCATCTTTTATTGCATCAATTCTAACGGCATTTTGAGTTTTGGAACTATAGATTATATATCTAAAATCTTCACGATAAGGTTTTATTTTTAAAATGATAATATTTCCTAAAATAGAATAGAAAAATTGGGCATCGTCGAGGGTTTGGTCGGCGTGTTCTACGGGTTCGGCATACACACCTTGCCCTGTGTTAGTGTTGTTTTCGGCTTTTATGGTAAGGTCGCCTTCGGTGGTTTCTACAAATAAAATATTTTCTATAGAAACGTGGGTGTGCTTGCCAGCCACGTGCATCTCGCGGGTGGCTTTTGTCCATTTGAACTCGTGCTGTTTTGGAAATTTAAAATCGTGCTCGCTTCTGTTATCAATATATTTTAGCTCGTTTCCATCTACAAGCCACTTAAAAACGGTTTTAGTTTCATTCTTACGACCTCTGGTAAATAACATATAAAAATGAATTCCAATTTTTGAGAATTTCGCAAATCGGACATTTTCATTATATTTATAAAGTTCTTCAAAATCATTGATAAAACTTTTATCTTCGAGTAAAGTTGTATCTTTTTTGTGAAAGGTGTGATTTTCGTAGCTATATATACTAAAAACATCATTGATTTTTATTTTTTTTGTCTGCACAGCTACGTTGTAACCAAAGATGAAAAAATCTCCAACTGGCTCCATGTCTGCGGGTGTGCAAACATTATCGGTGATAATTCGCTCAGTAGCAATGAGTGCGGAGTCGGTAGAGCCAAAAACAGTTTTTCGCTCATCGTTCAACTTGTTCAGTTTGCCCCTAAGCTCTTTATTGTGCTTATCCAACCTATGCCTGATAATTTCATAAGTCCCTGATTCTAATTCTATTTTATTAGTTTCGGTTGTGTTATTTTCTGTATTCATAAACAATAAATGTTTTTAAATTTTAGATTGGCTGTTGCTAGTATATTAATTTATACCAAAGGGCACTCCTAAAAACCCAAAACTCTGCGTTATACAAAATTAGTAAAATACTCATTTACAGGAGTAAACTCAAACTTTAAGAATTTTGAAAGCCTTGATTTTTGAGTTTTTAGGAATGCCCCAAAGTTAATTATAAACTCCGACAGGTCTTGCGAACGTTAGGGTTTATCCGAAAATATATTGCCTTTCTTGAATCTATGAAAAAAAAAGTGTGTTTTGAGTATATTATAAAACATTAAGAATAAGCAGTCTGTGTAGGTCAAAAAACGTTAAACGGAAATAAGCAATATTGAAATGGTCTTTTTTCCATTTAATAAACAATATTCAAATTTATATTGGTCTTATTTTTAAGCATATAACAAAAACAAAAGCAATTAAGATTACATAAACAGATGCTCCATCACAACTTCATTCTGCACTAAATCAAGACTATACTCGTTTCTCTTGAGTCCGTAAGGTGTAATAAAAGAGAAAAATATTGTTTTTTTAGTTTGAGTTTTTTCCCTAAATAAGTCTATTTTGTATTGTAATTCTGCAGCATATTTTTTAGTAATCGCAAATTCTCTATCAGTAAATTTTATTTCACAAAGATTTATAGAATTATCTGGACGGTCTATAACAAGGTCTATTTGAGCACCTTTTTCGTCCTTATTTTCAGCCTTATAATACCAATTAGAATAGGTGTATAGCGTGCCAGAAATCCCAAGTGCTTTTGCTATCTGATTTACATGATTTAAACAAATTCCTTCGAAACTAAAACCAGACCAAGAGCTGTAACTTCTTGTATTTAAGAGTGTATGCCAATAATTTACAGATTTAGGAGTTCTTGTGTTTTGTATTTCTTTATACCATTTTAAATAAAACAATGAATATTCGTCTGTAAGTTTGTAGGTAGAGCCTTTGGAAATGTTTCCAAATAATGGCATTTTAGATATAAAACCAGATTCTATAAGTTCATTAACTACCCTATTCATTACGCTTCCTGATGTTATTCCTGTTTTTTCAATAATTTCGTTACGTGTTAGACCTATCCTTTTTTCTGCCAATCCTTTAACAACTTTTACGTGTAGTTCCGATTTTGAGAAAAGAGATTTAAAAAGCCGATCAAATTCACCATATAGGCTACTTGAATTGTGAGATAAGCAAACTTCTGAAATTAGTTGTTTTGAAGATTTTCCTTTTTCCAAGTAATTTAAGTATGCAGCCACACCTCCCATTGCCATATATATTTCTATAATTTGTTTTTTATCAAGATTTATTTTTTTCTTTTTCAGATAAATTTCTGTATCTTTTAAATTAAAAGGCATCAATCTTAGTTGTCCTGTTAATCTATTATGAAGACTACCTTTTGCATCTATCATATTGTTTATCATCCACGAAGCAGCAGAGCCACAAACAATTAGTATTATTCTGGGGTTGTTGGATATGTATCTGTTCCAAAAAAGTGATAATGATTCTAAAAATCCAGATTTATGTCCAGAAAGCCATGGAAGTTCATCAAGAAATATTACTGTTTTTTTTCTGATTTTTCGTTCTTCTATTTTTCTACGAAGTCGTGTAAATGCTTCATGCCAGTCTTTTGGAACTTCTGGTGTTATTCCTCTTGCAAAAACATCGGCATACTCTTCGTTAAAATTTACAAGATTTTGTTTTGTGCTGGCTTCGGGAATTCCTGTTAGAAAGAAAAGTTTTGATTTTGATGCAAAAAAATTCCTTATCAAAAATGTTTTTCCTACTCTACGCCTGCCATAAACTGCAATAAATTCTGCTTTTGGTGATTTTAATAGCTTGTCAAGCATCTGTATTTCAGTGTCTCTTGCAAATATATCCATTATGAATTTTAGATTAAATAAATTAATAAAATGCAAACATACACATTTATCCAAATAATAACAAAGATTAATGGAAAAAAGAGTATTAAACACTTTGATTTATCCAATTAATAACAACAATAAGTGGAAAAAAAGAATGTAAAACATCTGTATTTATCCACTTATTATTTTAGAATTTTCTTTCTATTTTACGCCCAAACTACTAACAAGTATATCGGTGATACCAAACTCTTCTGCTTTTTGAATAAGACCACGAATTGTGTTTTTAAGGTCTTTATCAGTCATTTTTGGAATAAGTGCAGTTAGTGCATCTGCAATTTTCATATCATCAAAACCTTGAATTAGAAATTTATATTTACTAATAAAATCCTTAATCTTATCCTCTACTTTATCTAAGTTAATTTCAAAATTATAGTCTATTTCTTTTTTCTCTTCTACTAGCTCATTAACAATCTCCTCTTCTTTGTTTTCAATAATTTTTTCCTCAACCTCTTCCTTTAGGTTATTTCCTGTTATTCCCTCGTTTTCAACTTCTTGTTCTTCTTTTTGGCTTGGAATAAATTTTTCTTTTACAGATGATAAAATATTTGAATTATCAAACATAGTGTCAATGCTTTTTCCACGAGTTATAGAACCAATAATTTTCTCGAAGAACATTGTTTCGCCTCCAACTATGTCAATTTTAGCGGATTTAACAGCTTCTGCAATAACTTTTGCTTGTGCTTCTGCAATAGATTTGTGGATATTTATTTGTGCAATCTGAACGTCCTTATCTTTTTGCAGTTGTAGTTTAAACTCTTCGTGTTCTTTACCTACCCCGTTGAGTTTTTTCATTGCATCTGCTTTGCTTTCTATACCCTTAGCTTCTGCGGTAAGTTTTTCTTGTATCACTTTTGCTTCTGCAAGTCCTTGTTGTTCGTTTGCCTGAGCTTTTGCAAGAATAATATCTGCCTCCGAAATTCCTTGTTGTTTAAGAATATTTGCTTGTGCAAGTCCTTTTTTGTTTAACACATTAGCTTCCGATTCTCCTTTTTGATTTAAAATATTGGCTTCTGCAATTCCTTTTTTATTGAGAGCATCTGCAATAGCAACACCTTTTAGTTCAACAACTTTTGCTTCTGCTTCACCAGTTTGAAAATGAGCTTTTGCTTCTGCTGTTTTAACAAGAGTAACTTCTTTAGATTTTGCTAATGCTTTTGCTTCAACACCTTTGGCTTCAGCAACGGCCCTTAGTTCAAGAACTTTTGCGTTGGATTCTCCATCTTTTAGATTTGCCAGAGCTTTTGCTTCAATAACTTGAGCTTCGCCTTTTCCTTTTGCAGAGTCTTTTGCGGCTTCTGCTTCTGCAAGTGTTTTGATTGTTTCTGCTTCTTTTCCTGCGGCAGTAAATGCAGTTTCTGCTTCTATAATTTTTTGTTTAGCATCAAATTCAGCAGCAACTTTTTGTGCTTCACCATTTATCTCTGTGGCTGTTCGGTGGGCTTCGGCGTTTTTAATTTGCTTTACAAGTGCCTGTTCTGCAATCTCTTCTGCTTTAATAATAGAAACCTTCTTTCGTCGTTGTGCTGTGGCAAATTCAGAAGTATCCAATTTTTGTTGTTCTACAATAATTACATCGTTTTCTACTTTTACTCGTTCTCTTATAATTTCCTGAATTTTAGCTTTTTCAATTTCTATTGCTTTATTTTTTTCTATTTGAGCAAGCGAAATCATTTTCTCTCTTCTTGTAACTTGCATTTGTTTTTCTTCTTCTGCTTTTTCTTGTTCTACGGAATTTGTTTTAGTTTTATTCCATAATGCAACAATAACTTGTCTTTCTTTATTTTGTTGTGCAATTTCAATTGCTTCCTGTGCCGATATTTTTGATTTTTCAGAAATTTCTCTTTGTTCTTGAGCTATTTTTATTGTTGTAGCTTTTTCTATATCAGTGATATTAGCAATTTCTCTTCTATTAACCTCTTCTTTCTCTGCAAGTTGTCTTTTGTAAGTTAGAGTAATCTCTCTTGCTTCTACGTCTTGTTTTGTTATTATTTTGTCTTTTTCTCTTCTTATTAAGTTAGACTTAATTTGCTGAGCAGTTGTAAGTTCAATAATTTTCTTAATACCTTCTGAATCTAAGATATTATTTTCTTTCAAAGTTTCGAGAGGAGTTTGCTCTAAATAATCAATTGCACAATCGTCTAATAAATAGCCGTTTAAGTTTGTTCCAATAATACCAACAATTTGCTTTCTAAAATCATCTCTTTCGTTGTATAAATCAACAAAATCAAAGCGTTTACCGATAGTTTTTAGTGCTTCCGAAAATTTGGCATCAAAAAGATTTTCCAGAGTTTCTAATGTAGAAGCACGCTCACAACCTATTGAAAATGCAACATCTTTGGCATGGTCAAAAGTATTGTTTACTCGGATAAAAAAAGCGACTTTTATATCTGCCCTCACATTGTCTTTACAAATGAGACCGTCTTCTCCAAGTCTATCTATTGTTATAGTTTTTAGAGTAATATCCATTATTTCTAATCGGTGAAATACTGGAATAACAAAAAAGCCTTTTTCAAAAGCTATTTTTGTTCCGCCTTTACCCGAACGAACAAGGGCTTTTCCATGAATTGGTTTTTTATACCATTTAGCCATCATAGCTAAAGTGCCAACTATTACAACAACTATTACTATTACAATAACAGCTACTACGCTTGTCATAATTGAAAGTGTAATCATAATTTTTAGATTTAAAGATTAAATATTGAATTTTGAGTTGAGTTTTATTTATTCAGACCTGTCAGGTCTATTTTATTATATTTTAATCATCGAATTCTTCTACTATATAGTGTTTGCTTTCTTCTATATAGTCTATAATTAGAACCGATTTTCCTGATTCTATTTTTCCTTTTGTGGAGCGTGCTGATAAAATTGCTGTTGCTCCGTCTCTCACTATTTCTATTTGTCCGTTAGATTTTTCGTCGAGGCTGATTCTTACTTTTGCAACTTTACCTGCAAATTCTTCGGGCAAACCAGTTGCTTCGTCCATTTTAGTAAACATTTTTGCAAGTGGCTGAGTTATTATTTTAGCAATAAACATACTCACAAAAAATATTGGAAAAAACAAGGCAAACGAAATAAAGATAGAATTTACGCCAAGATAATAATTTATTAAAATAGTGAACAACCAAAGTGGAATTACAAGAACACTCAAAAATATCATAAATGGCACTTTCCCTATATTAAAAAACGCAAGCGATTTTATAAAAAAGTTGGGTGCTACATGACCTAAATCTACTTCAGCATCAGCATCTACGTCAGTGTCCACATCAATGTCTGCATGAACATCAACGTCCACATCAACATCAATGTCCACATCAACATCAACATCTACGTCTGTATCTACATCAAAATCGAGTGAGCTAATATCAAGTAGTCCTACAAAAACGGTTATCCAATATACCACAACAAGCAGAAGCAAAATTGTAGGAAAAAGATTTATTAGAGAAAAGGTAAATTCAAAAAGTTCTAACATATTGTATAAAATTTAAGTTTGCTAAAATATAAAATTAATTTCTAAAAAAAACATTTTACTTAATTATTTCTGATTATAACGTATTTTGTTGAAAAATATAAATATTCTGTATTGATGTA
>JAOZQN010000131.1 GCA_029932195.1 Bacteroidales bacterium
TTTGTATTTCTAACAATTTTATTATCACCGATTTAGAAAGTCAGAAACTTCAGTAGAGTATTGTATGGAAATACAATATTAAAAGTTAATGGCTACGACAAAGTTACTTCTGTTTCCTATGCAGAGTGGGCAAGTATGTATAGAAGTTTAAAACATGCAAATATAGATACAAGTTATATTAGTAATTTTAAGGCTCTTACAACTATTAATAATTTATATTACGAGAGTGGAAATGTTCACCCTATTGTTGTTTTTGATTTTAATTTCAATAGAATAACAGAAGAAGCAATTAGCAATGAAGAGTTAATTGAAGGAGACAATTATCTTGAAACGACTAATAGCACAAGTGTTGCCTCTTTTGAAACATATAGAGCGGTATCATCATCGGTTTTGAGCCACAGTATTTATGGCAATAAAGTTTATTTTATGCTCACAAAAAATATGTTTTTTACGAATAATGAAAATCAAGAAATTGTAAAAATAGAAATAGACTTAGGCAATGGAGAGAATTATAGAACAGTAAATTTTGATGAGATTATTACAGCAAACTATCAAAACGAAAACAAGCATATAGAAATAAAGCTACGTCTTACTTTTGAAAATATTATAAATCAAGAGCAGGAAGTTCTTTATACTCACTCATCTTTTTTTCATAAAAAAGGAGAGACCAACGAATATAGCCAATCTGAACTAAAAGCTAAAGGACTAAACCCACAAGGCACAAGCTACTATCCTACTGGAGAATATATTAGCAAAAGCATAACAATAAAAACAGGCAAAGAAGACCCAACAACTACTATTTTTGATGGAATAGGAGAATATGATTTTGAATATCTTATATATTACCATTTAGGCTATACTGGAACAAAATTAAAAAAGCCGATAATTGTAGTAGATGGTTTTGACCCAGGGAATAAAAGAGGAATATTTAGAAACGAAGTAAGTGATAATGCTTTACCTTACGATAAAGATGAAAGAGGAATTTATGATATAATGAATGGATACCCTTCTCCTTGGTATGAAGGAGATAACAACCCTAAACTCGTTAAGAATTTAAATGCTTTAGGTTATGATGTAATAATTGTAAATATAGACAAAGGCGGTGGCATGATACAAAACAATGCTGAAACATTTAGGAGTTTTTTAAATGAAGTTGTAAATGGAGCAAGTTTACGAGACAACCAAACCGAAGAAAACATAGTAGTAGGACCCAGCATGGGTGGTTTAATAACTCGCTATGCCATAACCACTATGGAGGCAGCCGACGAGGAGCATTTTATAAAAATGTGGTTTTCTTTCGACAGTCCCCACAAAGGAGCAAATGTTTCAATAAGCCTACAACATGCTGTAGCATTTGGAGAAAAATTCAATTTCAATAGCTCTTTTGACGATGCTCTTGAAAAATTAAACTCTGATGCCGCAAAACAAATGCTTTTATATCACCATACAGAAACTAACTTGGAAGCAGAAGAAGATGAGCCATCTACCCATACAGAGCTTTTTGGAAATTTATATAACGAATTAAGAAACTTAGACTACCCTGTTAAACCATTAAGAATAAGTATTTCTAATGGTGGTAAATCAAAATTATATCCTGATTTAGTGCAAAATGATGAGAATAAAATAATAGATTTTAGAGCAAAGTGGAGCACTTGGAGTCAGTTATATGGCTATCCTACAAGAAATACAGATGGTGGTTTTCTTATATTTGATGGTTCAAGACAAGGATATGGAAACGATGAAGAAATAAGAACGAATGAACATATTGGTTATGATAATGCAACAGGGAGTTGGATTTCAGGAGTATATACAATAAATTTTGACAAAAGCAATACTCATTCAGACGACTTAGACACAACAAGAGCCTCATGTCATACAGCATCTACCTTTATGCCAGTTGCTTCAACTTTTGGTCTTGCGGTAACAAGAGGAAATGTATATAATTCTTGGAAAGATTACGATGTTGCCGATACTCCCTTTGATAAAATAACAGGAGCAGAAGAGAACGAGCAACACATGCGAATATCTCACAATACAGCAAATTATATTATAGACGAACTTGCCAACGACCACGTAGTTGTGCAACGTCCACGCACAGGACTTGGCAGAAGTATAACAGAAGATGTAACAGGCAAAGTTGCTTACAGAGGCGATGAAATTATTCTTGGTGGTGGCAATAATTCAACCATCACAATCCACAACGGTGCAGATGTTACTGCGGTAGCATCAAGCTCGGTTCATTTAACAAGTGGTTTTCATGCTTCCAGTTCAAACGGAGCAAAATTTCATGCTACCACTGGTTCACAAAAAGATGCCGTAGTAAAATCCGAACCAAAATCTACCAAAAAAATAGATTATGGTTATTCAAAATCGCCTTACTTGGGTATAGTTTATGATTATTCAACAGAAGAACAAGAATTAAGAAACTTAACTTTTTCATCTTTTTCTGTATATCCTAATCCTTCGCAAAGCACAACAACAATTAGTTTTACTCTTAATCAAGCAAGTAGTGTAAGCATACAAATAACAGATTTGCAGGGTAAAGAAATTAAATCTTTGGAGCAAAACAAAAACTACGATAAAGGAAAACACAGTAATGCTTTTGACATATCAGACTTAACACAAGGAATTTACATGATAACTATAAAAACAAATAATTTTATAAAATCAGAAAAATTAATTGTAAACTAAATAACTTTTCAACTTTGCCAAAGTTCCAAAACTTTGGCAAAGTTATGGCTATGCAAAAAGAAATTAACCAAATTAAAAACTAATAGAAACACAACTATTTTTATTCAACACTTACTAACGTTCCGTGAGGAACTTAGCCTGCATTATTCATGAAAACCGTTAAAACGGTTATAATTAATGTTCTAATTTCAACCCACGACTTAAGTCGTGGGCTAATACAAACAGTTGCCTTGATAGTTAAAACTATTTAAAAATTAAAAAACAATGAAAAAAATAACAATAACAACAATTGTTTTGCTTTTTGCCTTTAATCTTTTTGCACAAGAGATTAGTTTGGCAGAAGAAGTAAAACAACATTACAGCGAGTTGGATACCAGTAAAATTACTACTGGTATCCTATACGACCGTGTTTTACCATTTTCAGGAATAGAAAATTTTGATGGTAAAACACAAGTAGAAGTTTGCTCGCAAGCACAATGGAAACAAATATATTTTGAACTCCAAAATGCAACACAGCGAGACACGGCAGGGCAACACGACCTTGGTTTTATTTTTGGCAGAAAAAACCAATTTACCAACGGCAAGCTAATACCAATTTATATTGCCAACTACCAATACAATAAAATTAAGGAAAATGCCGTTGAAGACGAACTACTATTAATGAGTGGCGACAAAATAGTAGAAAACCCAGACAAAAGCCAAAGTCCTTACGAGCAAAAGCGAGTATTTGTAGCCACACCATATATGAACCACACATATTATGGAGAAAATTTTGAGTTTATGTTAAACGGCAACTACCTATACACCAACACAGGCGAAGAGTTTGTAGAAATATTTGCCAATTTTAACGACGGAATGGGAGAGCGAGAAATAGAACAAGGCGACCGCATAAGCATAAGTTATGCCGAAACAGGCATAAAAACAATTAGCATAAAAGCAATTACCAACACAGAAGATACGCTTACAACTAATTTTAGCTTTGATGTGAGAGCAAAAAGCATTCCTGCTTATGAAACAGAAGAGATTAATGCAGGATTTAATGGTAATAATACATCAGGAGAGTTAGCAATTATCAAATCTCCAAATAATAATTTGTTGGACAATCCAATATTAATAGTAGAGGGTTTTGATATACAAGATAATATGTATTTTGAAGAAATGTGGAGTTTATTTAATAAACAGAATTTTGCAGAATGTTTACTACAAAATGGTTATGATATAATATTTTTAAATTTTAATGAACCAAGAACAGACCTAAGAGTGAATGCACAGCTTGTTAAAGAGGCTATTGAAAAAATAAATGCAGACAAAGTATCTAATAATGAATTAGTAATAGCAGGAGGAAGTATGGGAGGACTTGTAACAAGAACAGCTTTAACTTATATGGAAGCCTTTAATATAGAACACCATACTCGTTTATTTATATCTTTTGATAGCCCTCAAAATGGAGCAAATATACCAATAGGTTTGCAACATTTTTTGAAATTTGCAAGTGAAAATGATAATGTTGCTGCATTAGATTTTATTGGAAGATTAAATGACAAAGCATCAAAACAAATGTTGCTTTACCATCACCTTGCTACAAATGAAGATGAAAATACGACAGCACCTCATTCCGATAGGGCTACTTTCGAATATTATATACAAACGACAGGAGATTACCCAGAGGAATTGAGAAAAATAGCAATTTCAAACGGAACAGCAAATGGAACTATTTTGTCTCATCCAGATGATGATTTATTAATTTTTTATAAAGCAAAATACAACTCTACATCTAAAATTAGAGCAAAAATATGGGCAATGCCTAATTCTGAAGATAAAGAAAAAATATTAAAGGTAACTGTTGGAAATGTAAGAGTAAAAAGAGTAAGATTAATTAATGATTATAAAATAGATTATGCACCAGGAGGTAAATTTGGTTCATTAAAAACGATGGGAGAAACAGCTCCAGATGACTTTACTATTTATCAAGACGACCATTGTTTTATTCCTACAATAAGTAGTTTGGATATAAATACAAATGATTTTGAATATAATATTGCAAATGACCCAGATATATTAAGCAAGACTCCTTTTGATGCTATTTATTATCCTGTAACAAAACCAAGTATAAATCAAGAGCATGTAAACGTATCTAATGAATTTGCACATGCCTTGCAAAAAGAAATTATACCTGAAAATATAATATTACCAAATCAATATCCATATTGGAACGAAGGAGATGTAAGGGCAGGTAATAGTATTCGTCTTACTTCTGGTTTTCATGCTTCTGCAAGCGATAAAGTTCATCTCTTTGTAAAACCAAAAGTAAATTGTATTGTGCAAACAAAAAATGAAATATTTTCTGAAAATTGTAATATAAAAGAAGGTAATTATTCAACAAAAACAGATATTAATTCTAAAAATGAAGAATTTACAGTATATCCAAACCCAAATTACGGAGAGTTTACAATTAATGTAAATAATAATGAAATACCATTATTTTATACAATAACCGACTACGTTGGTAATGTTATAATAAAAGAACATATTATAAATGAGTCAATTAAAGTAAATAATTTAACTTCTGGTATTTATCTTATTACAGTCTATTATACAAATAAAAGTTTAACCAAAAAAATAATAATTTTATAAAATTATGAAACAAAAAACATTAATTATCTCACTATTATTATCAATTTTTTTTAGTTCTTGCGATTGGTATTTAGAAAAAACAATGCCCAATACAAGAATATCAGGTGTTATTATAGATGAGAATAACAATCCGTTAGAAAATACATATATACAAGTATTAAACTATAGCAGCTTTAATGATTATTTTATTGTAGTAGATTCAGCTTTTACAAATAGCGAAGGTAGGTATGAAATAGAACATAAACAAGCAAATATGATGGGCGAACCAATATATTCTGTTTTTCCTTACAAAATAGCTTATATTCCTCTACTTGATTATGATAATGAATTTAAACGACCTATTGTAAGAGCAGAGTATGGCAAAAAAAATGAAATAGACATAGTTATGAAATCGTTAAAAAAAACAACAATTCATGGTATAATATCAGATAAGGAAACAGGAGATAAAGTTGAAAATGTTAAAATATCTATTTTTTATAAAGAAAGAAAAAATACAGGAGAAAGATTTTATATTGACGTTACGACATATACAAACGAAAATGGAAGTTATAGTATAGATTTTTATAACTACTCATATCTTTATTATTTCTTAAAAATAGAGAAGGAAGAGTATTTAGATAACGAATCTGAAATAACGATAGAACCTGAACAAGAGGGAGAAGTAAATATTGAATTAGAAAAATATTAACTCTTCTTTACAATTCTAACCTGCATTATTCATTAACTTATTTTAAACCGTTAAAATAGTTGATTTTTATCTGCTTATATTAGCCCACGACTTAAATAGTGGGTTAAAATTTGAACATTGATTATAACCTGATGGAGCAGACGTAATGTTTGCAGAATATCTATATGGAGACTTGCTTAATAAACAGAAACTTGCAGATTGCTTGTTAGCAAATAATTATGATATTTTTATAGCAAACTACGATGCACCAACAGATGATATTACTCGTAACGCTGATTATATTGAAAATGTTATTAAATATATAAATGAAGAAAAGAATAATAAAACAGAACTTGTAGTATCAGGAGGAAGCATGGGAGGGCTTGTTACAAGAGTAGCACTTGCTACAATGGAAGAAAAAGGAGACGAAACACAATCGAGGCTTTGGTTCTCTTTTGATAGCCCACAACTTGGAGCAAATATTCCACTTGGTTTGCAATTTTGGGTAAAAGAAATAAATACTGCACTTTCTGCAGCAGGTGCTTCTTTGGAAAAAATGAACTCGCCAGCATCAAAACAAATGTTACTATACCACCATACAGGATACCCTAATGGTAATGTAATAAGCGAAAGAACTGATTTTGCAACCGAACTTAAAAACTTAGGATTTCCAGAAACTTGCAGAAACGTGGCAATAACATGTGGTGCTTCTGATGGAACAGGGCAAGGATACAACCCCAAAGACAAAATTATACACATTACTTGGAAGCGAACAGGAAGAAAACGTAGATATATTTATGCTTGGGCTATACCAGATGGAGGAACAGATTTTGCTGTTTGTAAAAAAGTAAAAGTAAAAAGCAATGGAACGGAAATTCTTTTGAAAGAATATAAAATTAGCAATACAAACCCAATAGATAACGCTCCAGGAGGTTTCTACCCAACTATGAAAATAGCATCTGAAATGACCACGTACGGTCTCGCAGAAATAGAAGCACACGAAGATGAGCATGCTTTTATTCCTGCTATTTCAGCTCTTGCTCTTGATACAGATGATTATTTTGCCAGATATGGTGAATGGCAAGAATCAGACCTTTTAAATATGTCCCCTTTTGATATGTTATATTTTCCAACAGGAGAAGATATCAAGGCTGTAAACCAAGAACATGTTTGGATTTCTCTTGAGACAGCTGAAAATATTTTAAAAGAACTTTTTCCTGAAGATGTTGTTTTAGGTAACAACCCTGATTGGCAACAAGGCGAAGTAATGGCTACACGTAGTATACACTTAGCATCAGGCTTTCATGCCTCGGCATCTGATGAGTTCCATTTACACATTGTAGAACCAATTAATATTTTGGAGGAGGAGTTTTGGAGTGAAGATAATAAAAGTTCTATACCAAATAAAAAAAAGAACATTAGTCTATCAGAAAATGAGAACATTGCAATTTATCCTAACCCAACAACAGGAATATTTACAATAGATTTCAGTTCTCAAAATTTAACAAATTCAAAAATTACAATAATAGATCTTACAGGGAAAAAAGTTTTTCAAAATTCAACTTTCATATCAAATTCTCAAATTGATATTTCAAATCAACCAAATGGTATTTACTTTTTAGAAATACAGACAAAAAATGATATACTAACTTTAAAAATAATAAAACAATGAAAAAATCAAAACTAATACCTATTCTATTTGTAATAATTATGATGCAATCTTGTAGTTGGATTACAGGCGTGGATGCCACAATAAAAAAACATGGCTACATTACAGATATGAATGGAGTTGGAATTCCAAATGTAAAATTGACAGTTCTTGTTGCAGACAACTTTACATCAGCAGACGAAGAGACTGATTTAATTTACTCTACCGATAATACAGGCTATTACGATTTTGAATTTGCATGGGAAAACGATTTTGTATATAGATTAAAACCAACTCATAATGAGTATATTTATGTTATAAATTCAAAATATCCACACATTGCCGTTGCAGGATTAGAAAGGGATGAAGAGTTAAATTTAGAAATGATGAATTTATCAAAAAATAAAGTAATGGGCTGGGTTCGTGCTAATGGTCATTTTTTGGAACAAGCAAAAGTTATATTATTAAAAAGAGAGATTGATAATTTAGATTATCCACTCACAACAGACATACATGCTATATCTGATAGTTCAGGCAATTATTATATTGAATTTGACAATGAAAATAATTACGAATATTTTTTAAAACCAGAAAAGAATAATTATACAATAGACACATTATACACCAATGGTTTGGATTATCAAAAAATAGACTATTTTGATGAAAGTAATCTGGCTTCTGAAAATATTAGTATGCAAGAAAACTAACCTAAAAAACTGCAACTTTGTAAAAAAGTTGCAGTTTTTCTAAAAATAAAGAAGGAATAAACCAAGAGCACGTTTGGATTTCTCTTGAAACAGCAAACAACATCTTAAACGAACTTATGCCCCAAAACACAGCAATGGGAAATGACCCCGATTGGCAACAAGGTGAAATAGTTGCAGAGCGTAGCATACACCTAACAAGTGGTTTTCATGCCAGTGCAGATGAAGAAGTTCATCTACATATTGGGCATATAGATAGGAGTATGCTTGAAAATGAAGATTGGGACAAAAGTAAAAAAACATACTCCAAAAATACAAAAGCCACAAGTAGTGAGTTTGTTAAACAATCGGAAAACATTACAATTTATCCAAATCCTACAACAGGTGCTTTTTCTTTAAAATTAAATTCTAAAATGTCCAGAATAAAAATAACAGATATTACAGGGAAAATTATTTATTCTGATAATAATATTGTAGATGAAATAGTCAAAATAGATATTTCTACTCAAACACAAGGCATTTATATTGTTAAAATTACAACAGAAAACAAAGTATTAACTACAAAAATTATAAAACAATGAAAAATTTTAAAATAATTATCCCTATTTTGCTTATTACATTAAGTTTAAGCTCATGTAAGCTTTGGCTAGGTGGCTACACAATAAAAAAACATGGGTATATTACAGATAAAAATGGAGAGGCAATAGTAAACGTAAAACTAACAGTATTGGTTGCAGATGATTTTTTTGAAAGAGGTGAAGAAACAGAACTCGTATATTTTACCGATGAAAACGGTTACTACGAACTTACTTTTGGTTACGATATTGACAAAGTTTACAGGCTAAAACCAACTCATGATGACTTTTTTTATTATATTCCTGAAAACACCAAGTATCCACAAATAGCTGTTGGAGATAAATCAGAACAAGAACAAAATTTTGAGATGATGAGTTTATCCAAAAACAATGTTATTGGTTGGGTTCGTGCTAATGGTCATTTTTTAGAACAAGCAAAAATTATTTTATTAAAAAGAGAGATTGATAATTTAGATTATCCACTCACAACAGACATACATGCTATATCTGATAGTTCTGGTAATTACTATATAGAATTTGACAATGAAAATAATTACGAATATTTTTTAAAGCCAGAGAAAAATAATTACTCAATAGACACATTATACACCAATGGTTTGGACTATCAAAAAATAGAATATTTTGATGATAACAATCTCGCTTCTGAGAATATTAGTATGAAAGGTAATTAAAAATATAAATCCCCTGTAATTAAAAAAATTACAGGGGATTTTAAGAGCACGTTTGGATTTCTCTTGAAACTGCAGAGAGCATTTTAAGTGAACTATTTCCTGAAAATATTATTTTAGGTAATGCCCCAGACTGGTAACAAGGCGAAGTAATGGCAACTCGTAGTGTAAGACTTACTTCTGGTTTCCACGCAAGTGCAAGCGACGAACTACATGTTCATATTGTAGAGCCAATTAATATTTTAGAAGAGGAATTTTGGTCTCCTGATAAAAATAAAAACAAATATAGTAAAAATATTATAACAAATAATATTGATATTATAGAAAATGAAAATATTACAATTTTTCCAAATCCAATAAATGATATTGTAAAAATAAAAAGTAAAAAAGAAAAACTTGAAAGAATTGAAATTACAGATATTACAGGAAAGCTTGTTGCACTTTATCAAATTAACTCGTTATTAAATTACCAAATAGATTTATCTGCTCAAACAAACGGAATTTATATTCTTAAAATACAAACAGAAAACGAAATATTAACAAAAAAAATAATAAAACAATGAAAACAATAAAAATAATTATACCAGTCTTATTTATTATACTAAGTTTAAATTCATGTAATTTTTGGATGGGGAGTAACTCTTCAATAGAAAGGCACGGACATGTTACCGACACAAATGGAGTTGCAATTCCAAATGTGAAATTAACAGTTCTTGTTGCAGACGATTATACTGGTTATGGGGAAGAGACAGAGTTCGTGTATTTTACAGATGAAAGCGGTTATTATGAGTTAGAATTTGAACATAACTCTGATAAAACATATAGGTTAAAACCAACACACGATAACTATATCTATCCTTTAATATCAAGCGGTAAATACTACCCACATATTAATACTGTTGGAGAAAAAAACTTTGAAATGGTAAAACTCGGTAAAGTGAAAATTGAAGGTTTAATAATGTGTGATGGTAACGACCCCTATTTTATACCAAATGTTAAGATGTCAATTTTAAAAAGAAAACTTGAAGGCACAGACTACCCAGACACAACAGGAGTTTATACTTACACTGATGATAATGGTGAATATTATTTAGAATACGAAGGAGATGAAAATTATGAATTTTTTATAAAACCAGAAAAAGATGGCTTCTTTTATGAATGGCGAGAGTTTGATTATGCTCCTGCACCAAATACAGACCCTGGATATATAACTTCTGGTAGTATAAAAATAGAAAAAGAAGACTAATCAAAAAACTGCAACTTGATAAAAAGAGTTGCAGGTTTTATTATAGTTGTAGTGGCAACAAGGCGAAATAGTAGCAGAAAACAGCATACATTTAACAAGTGGTTTTCATGCTTCCGCAAGCGAGGAGGTTCATTTACATATTGGGCATATAGATAGAAGTATGCTCATTGATGAAGATTGGGACAAAAGTAAAGAAATAAACACTAAAAACGCTAAGACCACAAGTAATAAGCCTATTGAACAGTTGGAAAATATTACAATATATCCAAACCCAACAACAGGTATTTTTTCTCTAAAATTAGATTCCAGTCCTTCCAAAATAGAAATAACAGATATTACAGGGAAAATTATTTATTCTGATAATAATATTGTAGATGAAATAGTCAAAATAGATATTTCTACTGAAAGAGAAGGTATTTATATTTTAAGAATAGAAACAGAAGAAGGAATAATAACCAACAAATTAATAAAATAATGAAAAAATATTTAATGAAAAAAAATAGTTTGTGAGAGACTTTAAAGCCTCGCACAGATTTTCACCATGACTTTTTATACAATTTTTTCACGAAATAAAATATAAAAATGTATTTTTGCAAAACTTTTTTTATATTCAATAGGAGGATATTAAATTCCCTGCTGACATTTACTAAATAAACTGAAAAAATGATAAATTTTACAAATACTTCGCTCGGCGATATAATAGTCCATAAACTTGGTAATAAAGCAGAAGACGAAGGAGTTAATTACTCAAACAACATATTAAATTTGCAAGGTGGAATTATTGAAGATATACTTCTGAAATTTTTTGTCTCGCCATTCAAAAGTGAAAATTTATATCGCTTTTTTCACGATAATGATCTTAATTTGAATGAGGTATTTTATTATGTGTCAGAGATTTTTGAGAACAAGGAAAACCTACTTATGCAATCAAGAAACTTGGCAAAGCATTTATACGAACAGTCTAATCACCCTAAAATTAGATCGGGCGAATTTTATGTTGTTATACTAAAAGACTGCATGATTGAAGACGAAATTTTTGATGCCGTAGGACTTTTTAAAACCGAGAAAAAAGATACTTTCCTTAAAGTAAAAGAACAGGACTCTAATTATAATATTGATTATCACGAAGGTATAAATATTAATAAATTAGACAAAGGTTGTTTAATTTTTAATACCGAAAAAGATAATGGATATTTGGTGAGTCTGGTGGATAATATAAATAAGTCCAAAGAAGCACAATATTGGAAAGATGATTTTATGAAAATACAGCCTCGCAAAGACGATTATTATCACACCAATAATTATCTTGATATGTGCAAAACATTTGTAGAGAAAGGTGTAGAAAATATAGAAAAAGACGAGCAAGCCGAACTAAAAAACGAAACAATGAAATATTTTGCAGAAAAAGATAGTTTTAGTTCCGAAGAGTTTGAGCAAGAAGTTATAGAAAAACCAGAAATGGTAGAAGCATTCCGAAACTACAAAGATACTTATGAAGAAGAAAAAGAAGTTGAGCTTTCAGAAGATTTTGAAATCGTAGGTGATGCTGTGAAAAAAGCAAAAGCAAAATTTAAAAGTGTAATAAAATTAGATAAAAATTTTCATATCTATATTCATGGCAAAAAAGAGTTTATAAAAAAAGGCTACGACCAAGAAATGAACAAGAATTTTTATCAACTATATTTTGATGAGGAGAAATAGTAAGCAATTAATAATTAATAATGAACAATGAATAATTTTGCTGACGCTTGAAATATAGTGCCATGCAAAATAGAAGTGTTCAACTACTAACGTAAAAAGTTTATAAAATAAAAAGTAATGCAAAGCATTTTATATTTAAGTGAATTAGGTTTTCGGATAAACCCGACAGCGTCTGCAAGACCTGTCGGCGTTTAATAATACTTAAAATCCGAAAACCTCGTATCTTTGCGACTTTGAAATTAAGTTATAATTTTTTAA
>JAOZQN010000132.1 GCA_029932195.1 Bacteroidales bacterium
TTAAAATGTCCAATTATTTTTTCACAATTAAGCCTTGTAGATTTGAATACAATAACACAACAGGTCATATGGGAGTTAATGGAGATGATGCTGTTGAATTATTCTATGATGCAACAGGAGCTTTTGGAGGAGTATTAGAAGTTGTTGTTGATCTTTATGGATATATTGATGTAGATGGTTCAGGACAAACATGGGAATATATGGACGGATGGTCATACCGAAATGATGGAGAAGGACCAAACTCAGTATTTACAGAAGCGGAATGGAATATTGCTGGAGCAAATGTATTAGATGGTGAAACAACAAATGGTACAGCAACAACACCAATTCCAGTTGGAACATACACAACAGGAGGCACACCAACTGAACCACAAATTAGCAACGTAACACACACACCTGCAAGCCCAGCATCTACAGACGCTGTAAATGTTTATGCAACTGTAACAGACGACGGAACTATTACAGAAGTAAATTTAAAATGGGGAATTGTATCTGGAAATTACACTCAAACAATTGCTATGCCAATCGCAGCAGGAGATGTTTATTCTACAACTACTACAATTGATGCACAAGTAGCAGGAACAACTGTATATTACGTAGTATGGGCACAAGATGGAACTTATTCTACTACTTCTACTGAACAAAGCTACACTGTGGTTGATATGCCTACTCAAACATTATTTATTTCTGAGTATATAGAAGGTAGTGGTAATAATAAAGCAATTGAAATTTACAATCCTACAGATGCAGCAGTTGATTTGCAAGACTATAGAATAGCTTATGCAAATAACGGCGGTGACTGGAGTGTATGGCACACATACTCAGAAACAACAACAATTGAACCAGGAGAAGTATGGGTGTTGTCAAACAACGCAGCAGACGCAGCTATTTTAGCACAAGCCGACGAAGTTTTTAGTTATCCAAGTATAGTTCACTACAACGGAGATGATGCAATAGCTCTTGAAATTACAACAGACGGTGGTAATTCATGGAATATAATTGATATTATCGGAAATCCTTTAAACGACCCAGGAAATGGTTGGGATGTAGCTGGCACTACAGGAGCAACAGCAGACCACACCTTAGTTCGTAAGTTTCCTGATATTGAAACTGGAAACAACGACTGGACAAGTTCAGCAGGAACAGATCCATCTGACTCAGAATGGCAAGTTAATGATCAAAATGATTTTTCATTTATTGGATGGCACGGAGGCGAACCTACAGACCCAACCATAGTTATTACTGCTCCAGTAGATGGTAGTACGCTTTACACATCAACTGTTACAGTAGTATGTGATGTGCAAAATTTTGATGTGCAACCTGTAGGTACTGGTGATGGTTATATTATTTCTAATTTAAATGGTAATGAAACGGATATGGATTTTACAACATTTGATTATGGTGGTGTACCTGTAGGAACTTACACTCTCACTGTAACTTTAGTTGACAATACAGGAACTCCTTTAATTCCTAACATTTCTAATACAATTACATTCTTTGTTGATGAATTAGCCACAGTAAGCATTTATGACATCCAATACACAGACGTAGCAGGAGACGGAACATATCCTTCTCTTTATGCAGACCAAGTTGTAACAACAACAGGTATTGTAACTGCAATAGAAACTGTAAATGAAGGAGCAATAGTTATTAACTATTACCTCCAAGATGGAGACGGAGCTTGGAATGGAGTTTATGTATATGATAATAATTTTGTGCCAGCAGTTGGAGACGAGGTAACAATTACTGCAGAAGTTATTGAATATAATGGTTTAACTGAAATTTCAAATGTTACAGAGTTTACTGTAAATTCATCAGCAAATACATTACCAACTCCAACAACTCTAACAACACTTGCTGCAAACGACGAACAATACGAAGGAGTATTAATCCAAGTATTAGGAGCGACTTGCACAAACATAGATGCAGGATTTGGAATGTGGGCTATTGATGATGGTTCAGGAGAGTTATTGGTTGATGATGATATTCAAGTATATACACCAACAGCAACTTTTGATTATGATGTAACAGGTCTTGGACATTACAGCTTCGACAACTACAAAATTATTCCAAGAAATATGGATGATATTGTAGAATATGTAAACACAGACCCAATGTTAACAATAACAAGTCCTGCAAATGCAGCAATAATAACTGTGGACAATGTTGATATTACTTTTGAAGTAGAAAACTTTGTTGTAGATATACCATCAGGCTCAGGAGACGGACACATTCATTACACTGTAAATGGAACTGACATGCTTATGTATTACACAACAGACCCAATTTCTCTTACAGGCTTAACAGATGGTGAATATACAGTAGAAATGTGGTTGGTTGATAATACTCACACAGCTCTTGACCCTGCTGTTGAAGCATCAGTAACATTTACTATTGACGCAGTTGATAAAGTAAACGAACTTAATTCTAACATTAATATTTATCCTAACCCAGTTGTTAGCACATTAAATATTGATACTGAAAACATCAACACAATTAGTATTTTTAACACATTAGGTCAGTTAGAAACTGAAATAAATGTAAGTTCAAACAATACACAAATTGATGTTAGTGCTTGGAACAGTGGAATTTATTTTGTGAAATTATCAAACAATGAAACTACAATAACTAAAACAGTTGTAAAACAATAATTTTTTTAATAAAAATTATATAAGCTACACTTACTAACGTCCCGTGGGACTTAGTAACGTGTAGATTCATAAAATTATAAGCAATTAATTTAAGCCTTATAAAATCTTTTTAGATTTTGTAAGGCTTTTTTTATAAAATTATTACCTTTGCAAAAAAATTGTGTGTAATTCTTTAATAATTTATAAATTAAAGCCTTAACACTAAAAACTAAAGACTTAACAAAATGAGCAATATAGTAGCAATTGTAGGACGACCAAATGTTGGAAAATCTACACTTTTTAATAGATTAACAGAAACTCGCAAGGCAATAGTTCACGAAAGTAGTGGTGTTACACGAGACCGACACTACGGAAAATGTGAATGGAATGGCTTAGAATTTTCAGTAATTGATACGGGAGGATACATAGATAACTCTGATGATATTTTTGAAAAAGAAATTAGCAAACAAGTAGAACTCGCAATAGATGAGGCTGATTTAATGATATTTGTGGTTGATGTAACCACAGGTGTTACCGATTTAGACGAAACTGTAGCTTTACTTATCAAAAAATCTAAAAAACCAGTTATACTTGCTGTAAATAAGGTAGATAACAACCAAAGACGTAACGATGTTTACGAATTTTATTCGCTCGGAATGGACGAATTTATTTCTATTTCATCTGTAAATGGCAGTGGAACAGGAGATTTATTAGATAAGGTAGTGGAATCATTACCAGAACAAGAAGAAATAATAGAAGATGATGTTCCAAGAATTGCAGTTGTAGGACGACCAAATGTAGGAAAATCTTCGCTCGTAAATGTTTTGATTGGTGAAGAACGAAATATTGTTACGCCAATTGCCGGAACAACTCGTGATACTTTGAACACCCGATTTAGAAAATTTGATTACGATTTTGTAATTTTGGATACAGCTGGTTTGCGTAAGAAATCAAAAGTAAGCGAAAATATTGAGTTTTACTCTGTTATGCGTTCCATAAAAGCAATTGAAAATTCAGATGTTTCTATTCTTATGATTGATGCTACTCAAGGAATTGAGTCGCAGGATATGAATATTTTTAGACTTATTCAAAAGAATAGCAAAGGAATTGTAATTGTGATAAATAAGTGGGATTTGGTTGATAAAGAGACCAATACAATGATAAAATATGAGGAGACTATAAGAGAAAAAATTGCTCCTTTTACCGATGTGCCAATAATTTTTACTTCCACAATTACCAAACAACGAATATTAAAAGTATTGGAAGAGGCTATTCATGTTTACAAAAATCGTAGGCGAAAAATTCAAACATCAGTTTTGAATAAAGTAATGTTAGAAGCCATAGAATTGCACGAGCCACCTGCGATAAAAGGCAAATTTGTTCAAATAAAATTTGTTACACAATTGCCAACTTATGCTCCAGCTTTTGCTTTTTTCACAAATCAGCCACAATATGTAAAAGACGCATATAAGAGATATTTAGAAAATCAATTACGTAAAAATTTTGATTTTACAGGAGTGCCACTAAAAATCTTTTTCAGGAAAAAATAACTGCAAAATTTATTCACCCTCTCACTTGAAGTGAGAGGGTGAATTTTTGAAGGTGGAGTGAGAGGGTGATTTTTTTTAGCTAATATTTTTCAAGAGATATAGAAATTATCTCATCTAATTCTTTTTTTGAGTCCGATTTTCCATACGTAAAAGTTGATGTTAAATATCTCCATTCTTTTTTAGATAAACCAAACAATTCCTTGGCTATAACTATTTCTATTTCAGCACGTTCTGCTATGCCATCAATTTTTCGGGCTTTTACATTTATTTCTTCGCTTAACTCTTCAAATTGTCCTTTTGGGCTGTTGGCATAAAGTAATTGAAACGATTTTTCTACCAAAATTTGTTTTAATTTTTTACTTACTTTGGGAATTGGCAATTCATAAATATAAAACATATTTAAGTTTGCAGAAACTTTATTTCTTAAATAATAATTTAAAACCAAAGAATTAAACAAGCTTTGTAATAAAAGTAAATCTTCTTTCTTCAGTTGTTTCTGCATTATTTTGTCATCTTTTAATTCATAAGATAAATTACTAATATGATTCATTGAATTACCAATAAAAACATTTTTTGGTGTTATTGTAGAAATAAAAGTTCGTTCGTCTGTGCTTCTACCTATTGCTCTGTGAACCAGTCTATAAGTTTGATAATCTAATAAATAATTTTTATTTTCAAAAAAATTATCTATTTTACCGTTTTCTATTCCTGTTTCTCTTCTTGCTCTACTTTTTTCGGTAGTAATTAATTGGCTTACAGCTTTTTTCTTATTCACAAAATATTTTGCAGAATTATAATTTGCATTATATTGATGAATCATTTTTCCTTCGTAAAGGTATAATTTATTTGCCGTTTTTTTCTTATTTTCTATTTTAGAATACAAATGACTGTCGTTGGTCATGTGAAACTCTGTTCGTAATTTAAAATTGGTGTCGCTTAATAATTTATGTTTTCCTCTAATTTTTGAACATAATTCATAATCCACCTGGTTTCTAAATTCCATAATAGAAAAATTATTTGCAGAAAAATTTTCTATCATTTTTGCATTAACAATAATTTGATTTTTATCGTATAATTCTTTGGGGTGTTGCAAATAAAATTTAGTTTTAAAATCGTAATTTGGCTTCTCAAATTTTTCTTTTTTCACATTAACAATTGAAAACTTAAAACGACTATCTACATCAGGAAAAAGTTTTATTTTTGTCTCTTCAATATTTTTCCCTTCGTAATAACCTCTATTTTCAAAACTATAAAGTTTGTTTAAAGTATTTTCCTTAATAATTAATTTTCGGAGTTTAGAACAACCCTTATCTGTCTGTATTCCAGAAGGTATAAGCATACTTAATAAACCCTTTTGTTTAATAAGTTGCAAATCTCTTTCTACAAAAAGTTTGTAAAAATTAGTGTCGCCAACTCCCTGATTTACATATATTTGTCGCATGATTTTATTGTATGCCGTATAATGTTTTTGATATTTTTCCCAATTAGTTTTAAACTCCGTATCCTGTTTTATTTTTTGGGCAAACCATTTATCAAATTCCAAAACGTCCATATCAAATTTATCTATTTTGGCATATTCCTTTTTAATTGGTTTTGAGGCTTCCCAAGGCGGATTTGTTATTATTGCATCAAAACCTCTTTCGCTTTTGGGCAAAGTTTTTCCTTTTTTATCAAAATAATTAAAGAAAAATTCGGAAACAATAAAAGTTGGTTTTGCCAAAATATTAAGTCTTTTGGCATATTTTATAAATAATTTTTGATAAATAGGATTATTTTCTTTTTTCAGCAACAAATTTATTGCATCTGTAAAACCGTATTTATTTTTAAATTCTTTATTTTCTATTGAATTTAATTGTTCCAGAATATCATCAGGAACTCCCTCCGATTTTAGATTTTCAAAACCTTCTGTATCTAACTTAAAATTAGCTATTTCGTCTATTAATCTATGTCTTATTTTTAGTTTTAGTTTTTTTATTGGCTCTAATAATTCTGGATTATTATGGCTTGCAATATACTTATTTCTAATACTATGGAGTTTAATTATTTCTTTTTTATGCTCTTCTTCAATAATTTCAATTTGTTTTTCAATAGGAATATCGTAAAGTGCATCGGCAGTAAGAAAATTCATTTGCAGGTTGGGTAAAATATGGTTTGCCGATTTTGGTAATTTATGATAATTATAAATAGATGGCTCAATTTTTATCGCCTCTTTCCACAAATTTGTTTTTGCCGTTTCAATTGCTCGTTCGTCAATATCTAAGGCAAAAATATGATTTAAAATTATCTGTGCCAATAAAATACGTTTATTTTTTTCGTAATTAAAATGTGTAAATTTTCTAAATTCTTGGGTCTCGGTAACAATTTTTGGAATGTTAGAAAACATACCTTCTTTTTTAAAAGACTCAACCCATTTTGTAGGCTCGTCTAATTTTAGATAATACGAATAAATTTCTCGTAATGCTTTAATCAAAAAACTCCCGCTTCCAGACGATGGGTCGGTAATTTTAATTTTTTGCATTTCTATAAAAAGTTTTTTGGCTTTTGCAAAATCTTCTTTTTTTATAGCATCTATTATTTTAATAATGAATGGTTCAAACAGTTCTTGCACTGTTTCCTCAACCATATATAAAGTTATATCTTTGGGAGTGTAAAAAATTCCGCTATCTTTTCTGCTTTCGGCAATAAATGTTTCGTAGGCTTTTCCAAAAATATCCTCGTCAATTTTTCTGTAATTGTAATGAATCATACCCTTTCCATAGGTGTATTCCCAAGTTCCAAAACCCATTATTTTCTCAAAAATAGGTTGAAAATGTTCTAAATGTGGCTCGGTTTCATTATCAAGAGTCATTACATCTTTTTTTATGTAATCCCAAACTTTTATGGTAAATAATTCTGTGTCGTAAAAAGCATAAAACCAGTCTTCTAACTCGTAAAAAAAGTTATCAAAAATAGCTTTTACTCCTTTTGTATCCCAATCTTTTACCTTACGAAAATATCTGTCTTCTAAATATTTATAAGGGATTAATCCGTAGTCTTCAAGGGTTTTTATAAAAATAATTTTATTGAGAAAAAGAACAATTAGTTCTTCTTTTTGAAGACCGTCTTTTAATTCAAAAGTAACAGTGTCAAGCAGATAATACCATTTTTTTAGGTCTAAGAAAAATTGATTTTCAAGTTCTGGTTTTATGATATTGTCGTCCAAACGACGAACTGTATCCCACAGATTATCAGTAGATAAGTATTGTGTAATTAATTCTGTAAATTTTATTTCTAAAAAAGGTTCGTAATCCAAAATTGCATCACGGTTAAAAAGTAAAGCTGTATCTAAATTTGTTAGAATAATATATTCGTTATCTTTTAAGTACTTCTGAACTTGGTCTTTATGATTTTGATATTTTAATGTGGCAATTGTTAATTTTGTTTTTGTTCGTTTAAAAAGCGGTTTTAATTCAATTTGTGTAGGATTTACTTTATCATCTATAATTCTATAATCTGCAAAACCTCCCGAAATAAGTTTTACTTCGGCAAAAATATCTTCTTTGGTTTTTATTTCAATAAAAATTGAATGCAATAATTTAGACGTAGCATCTTCTGGTTTTGCTCCTATTTGCAGGCTTTGCAACAAATATCTGATTGGTTCGTATTTAAAATCGTCTTTTATTTGCCCAATCTCATCAAATTCAATTTCTTTTAGAGCGATTAATTTTTGTAATTCTTTTAAAATTATTTTTGGGTCTTGCATTTCTTTATTATAATTAATTATCATTATTAACTCTATTAGGAAGGAGTTAGGGTGGAGGAAAATTAGGGTGGAGGTGGGAGGGAGTTAAGAAGAAAAATCTGTTCCAATTTCTCCCTTCCATTTCCTTCGTCCTAATTTCCTCCGTCCTAACTTCCTCCTTCCCTCCCTAATAATTATGGTTTTTGGATTTTTAAGACAAATTCTAAATGCCTTTCATTTTTTGTAGTATTTTTTATTTGAATAGCACCCTTTCTTCCATCGTAGGTTTCAAAAGCAATTATTTGTGAAGAGTATAAATCATTAAGTCCTACACCATAAGACGGATTTCCATCTATAAATTCCTCCACAACCGACAAATTATAGATTGTTTTATAATTAATATCAGACCAAGAAGTATTGAGAAAACTCGTTAATTTTGTATGATTTTGAGTTGATATACTATATTCAATTTCAGACTCTAACAGTTTTTCTTTTACAATATTTGCATTAGGAGAGCAAAATATATAGCCGAGTTGGTTGTCGTGTAAAAAAACAAAATCTATATTTGACATATCCATGCCCTCTTCGTAGGCATAAACGGCGGTGTCGGCAGAGGAATAAAAGAAAAAACCATCTGGTTGTGAGGTCATTGTAACAGAATCTAATAAAACATCAATATAACCTCTAACCACTTTCAATGTTTTTTCAATTTCTATGGTATTTTCGGTATCAGAGATTTCAAATATCAGAGTTACAAGGCTATCGTCGGACAAGCCATACACAATTTGTGGTAATTTTATTTTACTAGAAATTGATATTTCGTGAGTAAAATTTCCAAAAGACGAATCTCTAATAAATATGCTTGGCTTACTTGTTAGTTTAAATCCAGTTAAGTCTTCGTCGGAAGTTGCTGTTATTTTATAATATACAGGGGCTATTGGCGAAATTTCCATAATAGAGTCTGGAGTAATAACAACAACAGGCAAATCTGGTGCTGTTTTGTCTATGCAGCTGTAAATCAGTAATATAATACTGAAAAATATTATGTATTTTATTTTCATTTTTTAAATAACTTAATTTTTCCTAATGATTTGGATAGTTTATTTAGAACGTCAAAAACTAATATTAAGTATAATAACAAAGTTGTAAGCCAAATAAACGAGACGTTAAACCACAGTGTATCAATCTCATTGCCAAACATTATTTTTGAAGCCGAATAAAAATGAGCCCTTCCATAATTAGATTCTGGTGTTTTAAATATTGGTAATGATTTGCGTATAAGCTCATTGCCGTCTTCTACAATTATGGATTCGTTTGGTTTTATTCTCATAATCTGCTCTATTGCTTTATTGTAATATTTACTTTTAAACTCTGCAACAGCCTCGTTATCACCATATTTGTTTAATATTTCTTTATATTTTTTATCAAATTTTTTCTTCTCTGCTATTTCAATTTTTATGTAATACTTATTTATTTCATAAATATATACCATTAAACTCACAGACAGCTCATTGTTAAACTGTTCAAAGGATAACTTATCTTTTTCTGCAAAAATAATTTTGCAATCATCTTCCAATTTAATTATTTCATTTGAAATTATTTTTATATACCGTTCTACTCTTGGTTTACTGCCTTTATTTTCAAGACTATCAGTGCAAAATTTTATTTTTGATTCCAAGTTATCGTATAAAGAAGTATATTTAAAATTTGCATCTTCAATATCTTTTTCAATATCAAAAAAATGCCTTTCATACCTATTCTTCTGAAACTGAGTTACTATAAGAGCCTCATAAGCCCAACGAGAAGTCATAAGATCTCCAATTACTGGCACATATTTTTCGGAAGCAAAATCTTTGTTCAATTTATCAAAATCTACAACTATTCCACTAAAAATAATTTGCGGAACAAGTATTAAAGGTATTGTTATATAAATAGTTACAACCGAGTTTAAGAGAGACGAAAGATTTAATCCAATAAGATTTGCAAGCGAAGATGTTGCAAAAAGAATTATCCAATATTCAAATGTCATTCCTCGTATTCCAAGAATTAAGTTTCCTATAAGAATAAAGCTAAGACTCTGAATTGCAGATAGAACAAACAAAAGAATAATTTTAGAATTTAGATACGACCAGCGACTTAAATTTAAAAATGACTCCCGTTTCAATATCTTTTTATCTTGTATAATTTCCTCTGCACTAACCGTTAAGCCCATAAATAATACTACAATTACCGACATAAATAAATATGCAGAAATATTTACATTTTCAGCAAAAATATATTTATCCGGATTTAGAGCGTCCCCTTTGGAATAGCGGGTAAAATATGCAAGCACAATAGCAAGCACTGGTGCTTCCAATAGATTTATTAGCAAATATTGCTTATTTGTAAGTTTAGATAGTAAATTTCTGATACTAAATATCTTAAACTGATTTAGTGCCGATGGAATTTTGAAAAAATTGCTTGGGAGTGGGATTTTTTCTTCTTCGGGTTCAAATTTTAATTTTGGATCTATTTTTTCTTTATACAAACCATACCATTCTTGCGGGCTATTTTTTCTATTCTTTGTAAGTGTTCCATGTTCTGTAACCTCCTTAGCACCAACCAAATCCAAAACCTGTTCTGGATTTACATTTCCACAATTAGGACATTCCGATTCTGTGGCATTTACATGATGATTTATTTGTTTGAAATATTCAACCGCTTCAATTGGGTTTCCGTAAAAAATAGGGTAGCCACCTTTGTCCATAACTATAATGCTATCAAATAGTTTATAGATGTCTGACGACGGTTGGTGGATATTTACAAACAAAAGTTTGCCTTTTAGAGTTTGCTCTTTCAAAAGCAACATAACAATCTCGGAATCAGACGAAGACAAACCAGATGTTGGCTCATCTACAAACATTACCGATGGCTCTCTAATTAGCTCCAAGGCCACGTTGAGACGTTTTCGTTGCCCTCCACTGATAAATTTATTTAGTGGTGTTCCTACTTTTAAATCTTTTATTTCAAACAATCCTAAATCTTGCAAAACTTTATTTACAAGTTTAATTATATTTTCTTTGCTTAAATCTTTAAAACAAAGGCAAGCATTATAATAAAGGTTCTGAAAAACAGTTAGTTCCTCAAGCATTAGGTCGTCTTGCGGAATGTAGCCAACAACTCCTTCTAATTCTTTTTTATCGGTTTCTAAATTATAACCATTAATTTTTATGCTACCGCTGTTTAGTTTTAAATTTCCAATTAGCACGCTAAAAAGTGTGGACTTCCCTACTCCACTGCCTCCCATAATTCCAATCAGATGTCCAGATTTTTCTTTAAAAGTGAACTCTTGTATTCCGTTGGTGCTATTTTTAAATGTAAATCTTATTTCATCTGCCTCAAATATAATCTTCTCTTTATTTTCCGAATGGATAAATTCTCCCATCACATCGGAATAATAAACGGAATCTATTTTATTGTTTTTTATAATAGCCCCATTTCCAAATATATAGGCATGATTTGGCATAATATTCTGGCTATTCAAATATAAAGTATCTTCACCTTTATAAATTACAACAGTTGTGTTAGTGCTTTCTATATGAAGCATTTGCAAATAACCTTCAATATTTTCGTCATAAATATGTTTGAAGGAAGGAGTATCTGCTTTTTTGTTTTCTTCAAGAAAGTTTGCATTATTATTTATTAGCAATATTTTATTTTTATGCTCAATATCGTTAATATTTGCTGTTACAAATGTCTTAATATCAAGATATTCATTTTCTGGAATATTAAAAACATCAGCAACTGTGTTGATAAATTCAAGCTCTTGTGGAGTAATTTCTTCGTCTTCTGTAATAAATTCCAAAAGTCGCAACATCACAATAATTTTCTCTTTCTGTTGCAGTTCCTGATTTATTCCAGAACATATTGTTAGAACCTTCACTGAGTTAAGGGACAGACCTTTTTTACGATTTTTTCTTTTTCTATGATGTTTTCCAAGAAATTCGTCAAAAAGAGTCAAAAAATCTTCCACAGATTTTCTATTAAGATGCAAATCTAAATATGATTCTACAACTTTTCTTGCTTTTGGAGAATGTCCATCTTCGTCCACGTTTGCAATTATTGCAAACAAACTCATTAGTGCTTTTAGTATGGATTCGTTCATTTTAGATTTACGATTTTTGATTTACGAATTATGGTTTTTGGCAGAGCCTTTCTATAATTTTTTTACAAAGATATATTTTTTTTCAGAAAAGTAAAATAATGAGGATAATAAACAAAATTTGACTCAATAATAATAAACAATAATTTTTATTTTCTAACTTAGTAAAGTTAAAAAAATAAGTTCGGATTTTTGACGCAGTTATTTTATTTATTTTAGAGCTTTTAAAATTCAATAATAGCTGGTTTGTGAACTTTTAAAAGTGAAGAAAATGAATAAAAGAACAAGTCAAAAACCGAAGTTATTATTTAATCTTTACTTAGCAGAGAGAACTCATAATTAGTCTCTGGACGGAAATAGGTAATAAGCAATCATACAGTGTGTTATCTTGTTAAATTGGTTTGAATGTTTTGTATTTTACAAACTTATAGCATTGTCTGTTTTTTTTACACCGTGATTATCAGTGTTTTATCTTTTTTTGTTTTTAAACATTCAAATTGATTTAGCCTTGTATTTATTTGATATATAAATTGTTATCTATTTCCGTCCAGACACTAATTAAGAAAAGCAAAATTTGAAATTTACTTTTTAATTCTCTTGTTGAATAAAACAAATTTAATATTTTTGTAAAAATAAAACTTTTAAATATGAAAAATTTCAATATTGTAATACTAACATTCATAACTGTAATAATTAGTACAGACCTCAAAAAACACTGATTTAAACTAATTGTAAAGTTTTATGTTACAGT
>JAOZQN010000705.1 GCA_029932195.1 Bacteroidales bacterium
TATATAAATAATTTTTATCAAAAGTGGCATTAGTTTATAACAAAGTTAACCATTAGTAAATACAATTATCTTATTATCTGTAAGTTCTGATAAGATTTTATTGTAGGAGGAGTCCTAAAAACCTCAAATTTTGAGTTATACAAAATCGTTAAAATGCTTATTCACAGGAGTAAACTCAAACTGTAATAATTTTGAAAGCCTTGATTTTTGAGATACAAGTTTTTAGGAGTGTTCTAACCCTGACAAGCTGAAAAAATTATGAAGTTTTGAATACTATTATGCCAAAAAAAACAACGATTTGAGGATTAAGATACTAAAATATATTGTATTTTTTGATAATTTAGCATAATATTTACGTAAGTTAAGCAAAGATTTTAAAATAAACAATTTTAAAATAATTTTGTTTTTCAGGAATCAATTAAAACGCTTATTATAAGACAGTAATGCTCATTTGTTTATAAATTGAAATTTTATAATTTATTAATAAATTTATTTTTCTAAAAATAAAAATTATATTCGCAATTAGTTGTTAGTTATTAGTTGTTAGTTATTAGTTTGTAAAGTAATGTAGATAAATACATTATCTTATAATTATTATAAACTAATAAACGAAATAAACCAATAAACGAAATAAACCAATAAACCAATATAAATGAAATTATTAGAAGGAAAAACCGCAATTATTACAGGTGCAGGAAGAGGAATTGGGCAAGCTATAGCCAAAAAATTTGCAGAAGAAGGTGCTAATCTCGCTCTTACAGACTTATTTATAAGCGAAGATGCAGAAAAATTTGCAGAAGAATTAAACAAAACAGGAATAAAAGTAAAATACTATAAATCAGACGCAAGTAATTTTGAAGATTGCCACACAACTATTGAAAATATCTTAAAAGATTTTGATAGAATTGACATTCTTGTAAATAATGCAGGAATTACACGAGATACTTTACTTATGAGAATGACCGAAGATATGTGGGATGCAGTAATTAATGTAAACCTCAAATCGGCATTTAACATGACAAAAGCCGTTCTTAAAACAATGATGAAACAAAGAATTGGCTCGATTGTAAACATGAGTTCGGTGGTGGGAGTTAGCGGAAACGCTGGACAAGCAAACTACTCTGCCTCAAAAGCAGGAATGATTGGACTTACAAAATCTACTGCCAAAGAACTTGGTGCACGAAATATCCGTTGCAACGCAATTGCTCCTGGATTTATTGAAACGGAAATGACTGCAAAACTCAGCGAAGAGGTAAAAACTCAATGGAAAAAAGTTATCCCGCTAAGACGTGGTGGAACTCCAGAAGACGTAGCAAATGTTACAGCTTTTTTAGGGTCGGATTTGTCGGCTTATGTTAGCGGACAGGTAATTAATGTTTGTGGTGGAATGAACACGTAATTATACTAATTAAGGGTGGAATTTTGAAGTTTTGAATACTCTGATATTAAGATGAATACTCAATTCAAAAGGTAAAATATTAATCCTTTTGTATAATTACGAATTACGAATTATTAATTTGGCAACGCCATTAAATGTTTATTAACAACTGGTTACTGCTAACTGATAATTCGTAATTCGTAATTGATAATTCGTAATTGATAAAAAAACATGAAAAGAAAAGATAGAAAATTTTTCAAAAATGCGATGAAGGCTGGTGTTGTTGAAGCAGCAAAAATAGAAATACGTGGAAAAGTTACTGCTGGTAAATTAAATGTGAGACAAAAACCAAGCACAAATTCTCGTGTTATAGCACAAGTCCACCGAAACGATTTGCTACATATAGCTAACAAAACCGGGGATTGGTATGAAATTACCTACGATGATAAAACGGCTTTTGTTTTTGCAAAATATGTTCAAATTTTACGAAACGAAACCACAGGAGTTATTACTGCTAATGTGCTGAATGTTAGAAGTCAGCCAAATACAGATAGCGTTGTTTTTGGACAGGTTCGTAAAAATGACCGAGTGAAAATTCTAAAAAAATACAACGACTGGCATAAAATAGACTACGATGGAAAAGCTGCATTTATTTACAATAAATATGTAAAAGACCTCAACGAAGATTCTACTAATAATTCTTCTGGCGGAGGAAGCAATAGTGGAGGTGGTAGTGGCGGAAATACCACAAGTGGTGATTATTTTTATCAAAGAAAAGATTTAGCAAAAGTAAAATTAGAACCCAAAAAAACAATCGCAATTCCGAGTGGATATAAGGAGAAAATCGCAGCAAAAACGTGGAACAACTACGGCGGTCTTATTCAGGTGATTAGCGATGAGCTGAAAATTGAAGTAGAATCTGCATTGGCGGTTCTTTGTGTTGAAAGTGGTGGAAGTGGTTATTCAAATGGAAAAATGATTATCCGATTTGAAAATCATGTATTTGATATGTATTTTGGTAAAAAAAATCAAGAAAAGTTTAAAACTTATTTTGACTACAATAGAGGCAAACGACGAACTGGACACAAATTTAGAACAACATCAAAAGGAAAATGGATTGAAGGACACACTAGTCAATCTGTTGAATGGCAGATATTTGAATTTGCTCGCACAATTTCCGAACGAGAAGCAATTTATTCTATAAGTATGGGAGCACCGCAAGTTATGGGATTTAACTATAAATCAATTGGTTATGCTACTCCGCAAGAAATGTTTGAGTATTTTAACAAAGACATTCGCTATCATTTGCTCGCACTTTTTGATTTTTGCAAATACCGACCACAACGAATAGAATATCTACAAAAAAAGGATTTCTATTCATTTTCAAGGGAGTACAACGGTAGCACTGCACCTGCTGCCTACGAAAAAAGAATTAAAGAATATTACGATATTTATAAAGATATTTTATAGTTAAAGTAAGTAACGATACAATTATTCAAAGGTATAATGGTTCAATTATCTGTTTGATAATCAAC
>JAOZQN010000706.1 GCA_029932195.1 Bacteroidales bacterium
GTAAAATGTGATTATAAATTATAATGTTCTTTATTGATTTCATCATATTACTTATTGTAAATTATAACTGACTTTTATAAAATCATCTATTACTATTTGAATTTTTATAATTATTAGTATATTTTATAAAAAGAGTAAACGAATTTTCAATAAACACTAATTGAAATTAATATCTAATGATTAGAATTAACTTTATGAGTTAATGAAAATGGTAATTAGGTAGAATAATTTTACTTTGGAGGATAATAACTTCTATATAGACATTAATAAATTCTTTATGTCAGAAATATTTATGTCGGATAGATAAAGGGCTGCAACAGAGGCTAATATGCTATGTTTATTAAAGTTTTGATTAAATTTAGTGAGAAATGGAATTTTATCAACAGAAATAACTGTAATATTTAGCATATTTTCGTAAATAACAATGTGTTTGTTCTCAATAGTAACAGCTATGCCATTGTTTTTTATATGCCACCTTAAAGACTTATTTGTCTGATTTTCAGAAAATAACACAACATTATTGTAAAGTCGATCTTGCATATCAAGAATGAAGTCGTAATTTGCATTTAAAATAGTGTAGCCACTGTCTTTAACTTGCTCTGCTATAACCGATTTAGCATACGAAATATCCTCTAAATTTCGGATATGATCATATTCGTAATACTCTTCTTTTTCGTCCAAATTTAGCACAATTCCAAAGTCTGCAAAGCTGTATCCAAGCCCAGAATTTAGAATTTGCTCCACTGGAGTTTCTAAAATAGCACAATCAATTGAGGCTTCTTGAAGCATTAGCTTTGCATATTTGCTGTCAAGAGTAGCGTCCTTGTCAAATATACAATTGTCAGCGACATAAAAACCCGTTTTATTCACAACTCCTGTTTGCAATCCTTTGTTTTTAAGCCCTTTATTAATTATTGAAGCAGTCAGGGATTTTCCCTGCGAACCAGTAATTGAGTAGATAGGAATTTCTGTTTTAGCATTTTTCGGGAAAAGCATAGAAATAAAATCTCGTTGCACGTGTCGGGCAATTCCAACGGTTGGGTTTGTGTGCATTCGGAAATCTGGAGCAGCATTTACCTCTATTATCTTGGCATTATTCTCATTCAAAGGCTGTTTTATATTCGGCGATAAAACATCTATCCCTACAACGTCTATATTGAGTATTTTAGCTATTCTTTCGGCTATAAATATGGTATTTGAAGGAATATTGTCGGTCATATCAATAGAGCTTGCTCCGAGCCTCATATTGCCCGAATTTTTGAGATATAAAACTTCGCCAAGTGGCAAAATAGTCTCAATTGTGTAATTTTTTAGCTCCAAAATCTTCAAACTATCCTCTTCAATTTCAACTTTGCTGAGTTTTCCTTTATCTCCTTCTTCTCGCCCAAACTGCGAATTTAATTTTATAACCAATTCATTTACAGATAATTCTCCATCACCAACAACATAGGCTGGCACAAGTCGAACAGCTGCAACAAATTTAAAATCAACAACAAGCAGTCTGTAAGTTCCACCTTTTATATCTTCCTGAGCAATAACTTCGTCGTCAAGTTCTTTTGCCCAATTAAATGCTTTTGTAATACATTCATTATCATCAAGTTCAAGAAAAACACCTTTCCCTTGATAGCCATAAGCTGGCTTAATCACAATCGGGCTTTTTATCTTCTTATGAAACTCAATAATTTCGTTAATATCCTCAGTAATAATTGTTTGTGGAGTAGGAATGCCTGCTTCTTGGAGTATTTTTGTGGTAAGATATTTATCATCAGAAGTTTCCACTGCAATAAGACTTGTATTGGCTGATATTGTGGCTCTTATGAGTCTCCTGTATTTTCCTGTTCCAAGTTGAACTTGATTTAATTTATCTAATCTAAGAACAGGTATTTTTTTGCGTTCTGCCTCATTCACAATTGCTTGTGTGCTTGGACCAAGAAGTCGTTTTTCTCTTATAAAAATCAGGTTTTTAATATGTTCATCTATATCAAAATCAGCACCATTAAGTATTGAATTTAAGAGATTTAAGGCTATTTTCCCTGCATATATGCCTGCATATTCATCAAGAAAACGAAAAACAACATTATAGACACCTTCAATTTTAGTTTCTCTGGTTTTACCAAAGCCAACTTTCATACCTGCAAGTGTCTGAATTTCAATAGCTACATGCTCCATAACATGCCCAAGCAAAGTGCCTTCCTGCATACGCAGAAAAAATCCACCAATTTCGCCAACAGAGCAAAAATGTTCGTGTAATGAGGGCAATTTTGCCTTCAATTTTTCAAAAAATTCGGGAATTTTATTTGTAAAAACTTCATTAAACTCCCCAAGATTTAACCGAAAACGAACAACTTGTTCTCCACTAAAATAATTTGCTCCTGTAAGAATTTTTATCTCCTCAATTTTGAGTGGAGTATCTATAAGTTGGTAGTTATTAAGCTGTTCTAATGTTTGCATTTATTTTAGTGAATTAGTTTTTTGGTGAGAATGGGTAAGATATAATTTAGAACAAAAATTTATTAACAAAGAAATACTTTTAACTTTAAAACTTTTAACTAAGTAGATGGACAATTAAAAATGGATAATTGACAATTAGTTTACTCCTGATTATCAAGTGTAAACCAATCGTAAATCGTAAATTTAAAATTGTCAATCTACTTACCACTTTGTTTCATCGTATTTTATCAAGTAAGATGTTATTTCAACTTCGTTTATAATTTCTGTTTGTTCTTTTACTGTTTTTGGATATTTTATATTTTCAGGACTAAAAACGATGTATATTCCTTTGTTTAAGCCCAAACTGCTGCAATAATAGGCAAGTTGTTCTTTCCCTTTTGAGTATTTTTTAGGACTATGGTAAACTTTTGTTTCAATTAAAAATTCGGAATTAGCAATATTTATTATCATATCGC
>JAOZQN010000133.1 GCA_029932195.1 Bacteroidales bacterium
ACCATTATCTAATTGAGCTTTAATTAAATTTGTCCATTCTGTATGAGTATAATACATTTTTCGCACAAAAGAAGCATTCCCATACCCAAAGTAATCATCTAATGCCACAGGAACAATATGAGAAAAAGCACCTGAAGATGCTGCTCCATACCCCATATCTACCGCTACTCCTGCATGATGTGATAATAATGCACTGTAGTAAGTTGGAGACGCATCTAACATGTTACTCCACATATAGTCTGTATCCCCAAAGTTAGCACTTATTGTTCCATAAGGATAAAGATAATATGAATGATCGCCTGTTCCCTGTATTGGATATTGCCAGTAATACATAATAATACTCATTGCTGTTGCAACACAGCCAGTTACTGCGTTTGCTCCAGCATTTTCTGGACAAAGTCCATTCCATCCATCTCCCCAGCCAGAACTTGAACCACCATCTTGATTCCATGTTATGTGGTTCACCATTGGATCTACACCTTTACTTACGCCATGTGGCTTGAAGTTTTCTGCTGTATAAGTTTTCCACTCTTCTTCTATTTTAGTATCTGCTTGAATATTATTTTCTTTAATATACATAATTTGGTCTGTATATGTCTGCATCCAGTCTGAAAGATTTGCTGGTTGGTTTTCTGTAACAAAACTATTTTCAAGCGAATATCCTATAACTGGGATAAAATTATCTTCTGCTGAAATTATTATAAACCCTTCTTTTAGATTAAAAATATAATAACTATTTTCACCTGCTTCTTCTACTGTAATTGCTTCTTCAAATATTATGTCTGATTGTTTTAAGCCTGATTTTTCTGCATAATAGTTCTTCGCTAGCTGTTGTGCAATGTCAAATGGAACATTGTCTGCAAAAGTTAGTGTTGCTACAACTAGAAAAATGCTTAATAATGTTAAAGTTTTTTTTTTCATTTCTTATAGTTTTTAAAAATTAGTAATTAAATGAGATTAGATATTTCAATATTAAAAAAATAATACAAAATACTAATAAAAGACAGTAAAATCCTTATTTGGTTGCAATGTAATACTAAAATAATTATAAAAAAACTGCATAATAATTATAAAAATTAAAATGCAGTTTCTTTATTAGTCTAAGTTATACTTGAAAAAACAAGATATTAACTTTTTTTATTATAAAAAATACTACTTAATATTTATTACTTTTTTAGTAATTATACCTCCATTAGTATATGCTTTAACAATATATGTTCCAGCAGGATAATCACTCATTTGAATTTCTTTTTTCTCATTATTGTTTTCAATAACAAGTAGCTCTTTTCCTGTAATATCGCATAAAGAAACATTTGCATTAGTTCCAATATAAAGAATATCTGCAACTGGATTTGGATAAACTAATACTGGGTCGATAATAGCAGTGCTTTCATTTTTTATTCCTGTAGATAGCATTGGGTTCAACCATTCAAATTCACCACCCGCAACATACATATAATAAATAGGCTCTAGATCTGGCGTGCCAGTTGCAGCAGGGTCAACGTTTGGACAGATAACAAAAGGTATTTCAAGGTTTCCACCATCTTTTTCTATTAAATAAGGAGAAGCTTGGGCAAAGAAACAAAGAGCATCAGCTCCTGAACCTGATGGTGTAATTTCTTCTTTTTCATAATAAGTATCAGTAGATACCTTGTATCCTGCACTTACGAAGTTTGGTGCATTATGTGTAGAGTCGGAAGAAGTAGTTGTTTCGTCCCAAGTAAATAATAATTTAGAAGCATCTGCATTTTTAGATATTTGTGTATGAATTCTAAATTCAATAGCTCCCCAACTTTCATATTCTACTTTACAAATTTTTGGAGCAATGTGCTGAATCCCCCAAGTATTATTTTCAATATCTAATGTAACATCGTAGTAGTGTTGAAAAATAGCTTGAGTTCCATCTTCTTGTAACCACCAATCTGCTCCACTATAACTACCAAATGTTGCATGACCTGGTCCTACATGACAGAACATGTGTAAAGTACCATTAGCATCTACAACAGGATCTGCTGAAACAAAATGAGGAATACAACCAACTGTTTCATCAAAAATAGGAATACCTGAATCATTAAAAACTCCTTTAAAATAATCATCCATAGTAAATGTAGAAATTAAATTCCAAGTATCTCCACCATCGGTAGATTCCCACACATGTGGATGTGCTTGATCTGTATAAGTATCTCCGTCTAATATAGTTAATATTACAAAATATAGTTTGTTAGCATCGGTAGGATGTGTAGCAATATTCCAGTCATAAGTACATTTACTTCCTTCTACTATCATTACATCATCTGTTTCAATCATGGCTACTTCGTTCCAACTAAAAGAATCATCATCATCACTATATGCACCTTTTATAATCTTAAATTTTGTATTTGATTGCACATGAAGTTGGTCTTCATTATAAATATTAGAAACAACAAACCAAACATTTCCGTCTGCATCATCTACTAATCTACTTGGCGTGTTGTCAACATCTGATGTGTAATAGTTTGTATATACTTCATTTACTGTTGGAGTTTCTGAAAAGTTACCATCTAAGTGATGAATTTTCCCCCACGGGTCTGAACCATCACCATAAAAACGATGAGATGGACCTGTTGTAACAAATCTTGCATCGTCGATGTTTTCGGTAGGAGCATAAATAACAGCTTGTGGATATCGTCCTTCTGTTGAACTTGTGCTCATAGTTGGAGAAATATGCACGTCTGAAACCCAAGTTAATCCGCCATCTAATGAATAATCTAATCCCATTTCACCACTTTCGTCTGGAGTTACAGTTCCTGCTGCAGCTCTATGAACAAATGCTATTGCATTTACTGCTGGGCTATAATATATAGGATTTATTCCACTTACATACATACCATAAGCATTCATAGACGAGCCTATTGAATGTGGCACTAACAATTTAGAGAAAACATGTTCTTTCTGCGGAATAGGTGTTGTTACTGCTGCTTCGTTTTCAATAGTAATTCTGTCTTTTGGTGAATAGGTTACTGGAAAGTTTTTTGCTTTTTTTTGTGCAAATAAACTACCTGCAAAAATAAGCATCACAAAAAATAAAAGAAATCTTTTCATTGTTTTTTTAATTTAAATGGTTAATAATAAGGTTATAATAAAGTATTCAGCTTCTCTCATAAGGTTGAACAGCTCTGGTGACTATTAAGACAACAGGTTGCCAAGTGCCTATGTAGCACAGTGGCAAGTGTTGAGTAAAAAGATTGTCCAATTTTAGGTAAGTAGCCAAATTGGAACAATGGCTAAAAAACCTCGTTCCGTAAAATGTTTTTAATTTCCTTCAGAATCATCATAATATGGTTTTTCTAATCCACTTGTTCTGTGTCCTAAAATATATATTGTTGTGTCCAAATTTTTTTGATAGTCATATTTTGAAACTTTAAGGATAATACTATCATTCAAAGGCCATTCTTTTTGTTCTATTTTACTTTCTTCTATTGTAACGTAGGCTGTTGAGTCTGGAATAGATGCACCAGAATGGTAGTGCGGGAGCATTTCGCCATCAAAGGTTAATGCTTCAAGTTGATAACTTGCTTTTGTCTTAAAAGATACACTACCAGGAGTGTTTACCCATATATATTTATCTGCATCAAATGCTGCATCGTAAATATACATTTCATATTGTTTTCCTGGTTCTTCTTTATTTATATCATAATTCTTCACATAATAAGCTCCACAAATAGGATACGACTCTGAATATTGTTTTTCGTATTCAGGATAGCCTTCACAAGCAACAAACAATCCTGCAAACAGCAATATTATAAATGTTTTTTTAAGTAATTTCATGTTTATGTTTTTTAATATTATTAAATTCATTAGCTTTTTTTATAAGGTCTAACCTTTATGTTATTTTGAAATTTTAAAATACACATTTACATAGATAAACTTCATTTTAAAAATTTCAAAAAAGCCTTTTTTACTCTTTATACCAATATTTATCAAATTGTTGCTCCAATTCATCTGTTTCATATTGAACAGTTTCAATAGAAAAAACAATAGAATTTTGAGATTCATCAAAAACTGCCGTTCCTTGTGCATACAATTCTACTAAGGTAACTTTTTTGAACCAATAATTACGAACAATAACATAAGTTTTATCTCCCAAGTCAGCAATTAATGCTGGTTTAGGATTTTCTTTCGAGCCATCATTGATATCTCCTACTTGCCAAAATCCTTTTACTTCTGCCGGTGTAATATTCATACGTTTGTCGGGAGCAAATGGTCCTTTGTTGTAAGTTCCAGAAATGTCGTATAAATCATTAACTCCCTCAGTAATAAGAACCGAACGAAATATTGTTTCTTTTAATCCGTATTTGTTCGTTGCTGAATAAGATATTGTATATAATCCTCTTTTAGTGTCGTCTATTCCGTTGTCATCTATAACCACAGAACTTGTTAAATCTTCGTCTCCTGCTATACACGATTTCACACCAGGTTCACTCCATGTATCTACTCCCATTTGCAATACCATAAGTTCACCTTCGTTAAGTTCAAATATTGGAGTAAAAGATGTATCTGAAACAAACTCCGTATCTTTGTCCAATACCTCTACTATTTTATTACAACTTGTTGTTGCAAAAACAATAGATATTGAAATTAAAAATACAATTAAATAATTTTTATTTTTCATTATAATTAAAGTTTTATAATTAAAGTTTTATAATTAAAGTTTTATAGTTAAAAGTTTTACAGTTAAAAGCCTTAAAGTTAAACTTTTAACTTTAAAACTTTTATCTACTTAATCTATGTCCCACCATACAGGGTCATATACTTTTTTTGCTTTTAGTTCTGCCGACACATTAGAATTACCATCTACTTCCGATTGTGGACATAAAAGTCTTCTTGGAAATCTATCTCCAGTAACATTATTTGCTGCAACAGTAAACTCTCCTGCGTGACTACCAAAATAACTAAAATTATCTTCGTCTTGAGGATTAACCAAGTAATGTGCAGGATAATTAGTTCTGTTATGTTCAATAAATGCTTCCATTCCTTGTATATTAGCCATAGATATCCACTTTTGTTGCCAAATCATTTCTAATTGTTTGTTGTCTGTATTATCTTCAGGAAACTCTGCATATCCATTAATAATTGCGTCTATGTTTTCTGTTTCTAATGTATCTACATATATTTTGTCGTCTAAATAATTAAAACGTTTGAATGCCGAAGTAACTCCTTGCTCGTAAAAAGTTTCCTCATTCCCAGAATGCCAATATCTAACATCTGCTTCTGCTAATAAAAAATAACATTCTGCTTCAGTAAAATAGTATAAATCGTCATTGTATTCGAATCTTGGTCTTGAAAGATATTGTATATCTGTTGCATATTCTATATTATTATAGTTTCCTTGAAATAATGCTCTGTGATATTCTGGTACTTTTGCTGGTTTAAAAGCAATATAGTCTATACGCTTATCTGTTTTTGGGTCATCAGATGTTCTAAAATCTTCAACAAGAAGACTCATAAGTGTTGCACTTATAGTAACATTTCCTTTTTGCGATATTTCAAGTAAGTCATACATAGGATTTCTTTTGCCTGCTTGTCCCATAAAAATATCATAAGACGCATCTTCCATAAGAAATGTTTTATCTTGTAATGCTAATATTTCTGCATCAACATCGTCTTTTGCACTTTTTCTTAAGTATATTTTTAATTTTAACGTATTTGCAAAAGCTTTCCATTTATCAATATCTCCAGCAAAAATAATATCTGCGGTAGGCTCCATGCTATTGCTTGATACAGAAAAATCTTTTGCAAGAGCATTATCTATTCTAACAATTAAACTATCATATATGTCTTCTCCTTTTTCAAATACTGGTGTAAAATCATCAGGATTTCCTGTATCTCCTTTGAGTGCTCCCGAAAAAGGAATTTCATCATATAAATCTACAAGCATCTGAAAAACATAACATTGCGTAGCTGTAGCAATAAGATAATAATTCCAATTCTCATCTTCTGCTGCTTTATTTTTAATATATTCTAAATCTTTCAATCCATTGTAATATAATGCACCATATCCTCTTCCATCAAATGTAGAAGATGTTACTTGCCAAGAATCATATCCTTGATACTGAGGTCCACCCGTTGCTTGTGTCCAATGTTGTGCCCAAAAACCTCCAATTATTTGTCCTCCTCCTCCAAGCACGTCAAGAGGTGCAGACAAAGCAGCAGGTAAAATCATCTCTATTGGTGCATCTTCTAATGCGTCCGGGTCGTGGTTGATATCAAAATATTTTTGACAACCAGAAACACTAAATATCAGAACAATTACTAATATTAATAAAAATTTATTTTTCATGTGTTTTATATTTATTTGTTTTTAAATTATTTTGAAATTGATACGATGATTTTAAATCATCGTATCAATAATTATTTAGAATGTGAATTTTAAGCTACCACCAATACTTCGAATAGAAGGAGTATTACCATACTCTCCATAGTCTGCAGTTAGATCGTTACCGAAAGAAGTTGCTTCTGGATCAATAAACCTATTAGAACTTGGTGTCCAGATAAATAAATTCCTTCCATAAATAGAAAGCACTGGACTTTTTACTCCTAATTTAGCAAACATTGCTTTTGGTAAACTGTAAGAAAGACTAAGGTCTCTAAGTTTTATAAATGATTTGTCAATAACCATTTTAGAATTTAATTCGTCCATTCCATTTCCAAAATATTCGTGCATATTCGAACCAAGTCCCGAAGATGTTGGTACATTGTTTATTATAGGATTAATATTCTCCTCATATCCAACAACTACTTCATTCTCTATAATTGGAATAACTGAGTTAGGAATAATAAAAGGTTGTCGGTCGTTGTAAGTCGATTCAAGATTAGTTCCAGAGAAATAGGTCATTTCTGCTGTTCGTGAATACATTAATCCACCTTGACGAATATCTAAACTAGCTCCTATGCTAAAATTTTTATAGCTAATAGAACTTCCAACTCCTACCATATAATCATATTGAGATTTTCCAAGTTTTATTATAGAGTCAGAAACAATTGGTAAACCATTGTTGGCATCTACAATAATACGTCCATAATGTTCTGAATTTACATCTGTAACTCTTTGAACATCATTAACAGTAAACTGAGCGATTTCTTCTCCCTCTATAACTGCAAGTGAAGTATATCCAGTAGCAGGTAAACCTATACCTATTAAAGTATATTCTCGTTCTCCTGCATCATTTTCAAACATTTCTGGCAACTCTGCCATTATGTTTTTATTTTTAGAAAAGTTTCCAGTAACCTCCCAAGTCCAATTTTTAGTTCTAACAGGAACTACTGTAAGCAATGCTTCAACTCCTTTGTTAGAAATTCGTCCTAAGTTCATAGTTTGTGAAGCATATCCAGAAGAATATGGTAAAGTAGCTGAGAAAATAAGTGCAGTTACTTGGCTATCGTAGTAAGAAAAATCAAGAGCTACACGACCTTTAAACATTCTTAAATCCAATCCTGCTTCAAACTCTCTTTTAAATTCAGGACTTAAATTTGGATTTCCAATTCTGTTTGATATTGAATAACTATTTAATCCATCTACATAAGGGTAACCTCCGGCTCTATTTAATGTAGAATGCACTTGGTACACACCTGCATCACTACCTACTTTAGCCCAACCAACTCTAATTTTTCCCATGTCGATAACTTTCTTCATGTTATCTGGAAATAAATTTGAGAATAAAAAACCAACATTTACAGCAGGGTAACCATAGTTATTATTTTCCAAAGGCAATGTAGAAGACCAATCTCGTCTATACGAACCTGTAAGAAATAAAGTATTCATTATACCTACATCAAGGTTAGTATAAACACCCATTAATCTTCTTTTCCATTCACCTTCGTAAATGTAAGGAGTTGCTCCACTATTAACAAGGTTGTAGTAACCAGGAATATCTAACCCTGTAATATTTTCGTATAAAGTTTTTCCATTTCTTTGGTTCATATTATTACCTACCATAAAAGAAACATCAAACTTATCAAATTTTTTCACATAAGTAATAATAAGGTCTGAGTTAATTTCCCTTCTAAATCGAGATGACTCTGTTACTGCCCCCTCATTGGTATTTCCCCAAAATTCGTTTGCATTATTTATTCCTTCTGGGTCAATTATAGGTTGATGCTCGTGTCTTTGTTCGTTAGTAACATCTGTTCCTATTCTAAAAGTAGCATCTAAACCAGGTATTACTTTATACATGAAAGTAGCATTACCATACGTTCTGTCTTGATTGTTTTCATTACCAAATTCATTGAGAACATAGTAAGGATTTATCATGTATGCAGAATAGTAATTATCCAAATTATTAAAATTATTTTGATAGTCTTCCATTTCCTGTATGTGCATATCACGAGGAATTTGAAGAATATTGTTATATACCGAAACTTCACCCTGTCCTGTCATAACATAAGAGCTTTGTTTTTTTATGTAATTCGCCGAACCAGATATTGAAAATTTATCAGATAGTTTAGCATTTCCTCTAAGAGAAAGTGTGTGTCTATTATATATATCATGATTTTGTGGCATAATACCATCTGCGTAGGTATTAGAATAAGAAGCATAAAAAGTAGCTTCCTCGTTTCCTCCAGACATATTTACAGAATTTTGATAAGTTGCACCAATATCAAAAAAGTCTCTTACATTATTAGGTAGAGCACTATATGGCTTAATAAGTCTTTTGTTATCAACTTCGTATCCCCAATATCTCATTTCGTCATCAAATTTTGGTCCCCAACTTGTATTTTCTCTAATATCTCTGGCTCCAAAAAATCCTTGTCCATATTCATTTTGCCATTGTGGCAATCTTAGTGGAGAGTCGTAAGTAACAGCAGAAGTTACATTTATTCCTAGATTTTTATTGCCACCTTTTTTTGTTGTAATAAGAATAACTCCATTAGAAGCACGTGAACCATATAAAGCAGTTCCTGATGCACCTTTAAGAACAGTAATACTTTGAATATCGTCTGGGTTAATGTCGTTTGCTCCATTACCAAAGTCAGTTCCACCATTAATAGATGTGCTACCAGATGCAGTATTGTCTAAAGGAACACCGTCAATAACATACAAGGGTTGGTTTGCTCCTGTAATAGAAGAGAAACCTCTCATTATTACACGAGTAGAAGCTCCTGGTGCTCCCGATGCTGCAGTAATATTTACACCAGCAACCTTTCCTTGTAGTGCATTTAAAGCACTTCGGTCGCTTGTTCGGGTAATTTCATCTGTTCCAACAGTTGTTACTGAATACCCAATCTCCTTCTCGTTTCTTTTAATACCAAGACCTGTAATAATAATTACGTCAATTTCCTCATCGTCTGGTTCAAATGTAATATCAATAACTGATTTTCCTGCAACAGCAACAGTTTGTGTTTTTTTAGCAAATAGTTCAAAAATCAAAGAGTCGGTCTCCTGAACTTTGATTGAGTATTTCCCATCAAAACCAGTAACGGTTCCAGTATTCTTAGCCCCTATTACCTGAATAACAAGACTTGGGATACTTTCTCCAGTCTCATCTATTACCGTTCCTGTTACTATTTTTTCTTGTGCAAATACTTGCACACTCAGGAAACTTAATAGAAATAATATAAAAGCAAATTTCTTCATAAAGTGTGAGTTTTTAGGTTAATATATGATTTTTTAGTAATTTTTAACAAACAAATATATAATCTATTTTTGTATAAACAAAAATTAAATAAGTTAAAATTTAATTATAAATACAAAAATAATTATAACAGATTATTAATCAGTTTTATATATTATTATTATTTTTGAAAAATTTTATTAACTGTATAAAAAAGTGTCTATAAAATAAAAAGGTTGCACAAAAATTAGCAAAAAAAGAAAAAATATTTTTATAATTATTATTTTTCCTGAATTACACCTTTATATATTAGCAAATATTTTATTTTGCTTTTTGGAGAGAATTTGCAGGTTTATAGAAAGAATTGCTTGAATAATTTTTGCATTTTTTAAAATATTAATTTTATTGTCTATACTTTCAGATGAGTTTTCTATTTTAATAAAATAATCTACATTTTTAAGTTTATAAGCTAAAATACCTTTGTCCGATTTATTACTAATTAGTTTTATATTTTCATTTTCGGATAAATAAAAAGCAAAATTCGGACTTCCATCTTTTAACAGCAACAAATAATCTTCTTGTAATTGCAAATTAATTTTTAGTAGATTATTTATTGTCCAACTTAATTTGTAGCCACTTGCCGAACTAACAATTCCAATTAATGAAAAATTATTTTCTAACTCATCGTTTATTTTATGTATCTTTTTTTTCATGTTTTATTTTTTGAGTCAATAATTATTGTAACGGGTCCATCATTTAGCAGATTTATTCGCATATAAGCACCAAATTCACCTGTTTTTATATTTTTACCCAAATTGGCTTCTAATTGCCTTATAAAACTGTTATACAAAGGTCTTGCCAAATCTGCTTTTGCTGCTCCACTATACGATGGACGATTACCTTTTTTTGTGCTGGCATGTAACGTAAATTGACTTATTAATAAGGTGTCGCCATCAATATCTTTTAACGAAAGGTTTTTTAAGCCTTTTTTATCATAAAAAATTCTCATATTAACAATTTTTTTACTCAACCATTCAACGTCTAAATTATCGTCAGTATGCTCAAAACCAACGAGTAATAACAAGCCCTCTCCTATTTCAGACTTTATTTTACCATCTATCTCTACCGATGCTTTACTTACTTTTTGTATAATAACTTTCATATTTTAAAATTTATTTTTAATTTTAGCGTTCAAATTTAAAGTTTTTTTGTATATTTACAAAAAATATAAAGTCATGAAAAAAAAAGAATTTAAAGCTGGATACCTCGCGCCACTAACTTACGATAGGTTTTTTAAAAAAGTATTTTCTAAACTGAAAATAGCAAAGGCTTTTTTAGAAGACTTTTTGGATATTGAAATACAAGAAATAGAAAAATTAGAGAATGTTAATAATCTAACAAAAGAATCGCAAAAAGTAAAGTTTGATTTTCGTTGCAAAGTAGATAACAAACACATTATTATAGAAATGCAACAATGGGAAAAGCAAGATATTGTTCAACGATTTTTAACATACCTCGCAGTAAACATTGCATTGCAATTAGAAAACATGCCCGAAAAACACATTAGAAGGGGCGACACAACAATAGAAATTAAAGATTACCGACGTTTAGAACCTACAATAACACTCGTTTGGCTTGTTGATGACGACTTTAAAATTGATAAAAATTTTCTTTCTTATTCAATTTACCCAGACAGTATCGCCGATTTTATTAGAGACACCGAACTTTGGAACAGCAACGAAATAGAAGAGCTTAAAAATCAGAGAGAAGAGCTATTAAAACTTTTGAATAAAAAACATCGTTCGTTAGATTTTTTGCAAAAGAACAAATTAGTTTTTATGTTGCACCCAAATATTATTAAAAATAAGAAAAATACTAAATATAGACGTTGGTTTGATTTTGCTGAAAAAACAAGAGATTTCAATAATAAAAATACAGACTTTGTTAGTTACCAAAAAGACCCTATTTTTAATGAAATAATTAATGTTTTGATTACTAAATTATTAGACAAGAAACAATTTAATTATCTTAAAGAACAGAAAAAAATAAACGATGGAGTAAGAGCTTACGAAACAGGGGTTTACGAATATGGTTTTATTGATGGTGTAGAAGAAGAAAAACTAAAAAGTGAAAAAAAAATCAATGAAGTTAAAATCAAATTAAATAAAATAGAAGAAGAAAAACTAAAAGCAGAAGAAGAAAAACTAAAAGCAGAAGAAGAAAAACTAAAAGCAGAAGAAGAAAAACTAAAAGCAGAAGAAGAGTTATCTATTTTTAGACTTCATTTTATGGAAAAAAAGTCTATTGCAGAAATATCTAAAATAACAAAAAAAAGTAAAAATACGATAAAACAAACTCTGAATAATAAAAAATAACGGCGTTTTTCACGAGTGTCAATTTCAAGGCTTTTTTGTAATTTTAGAATTGAAGTTTACCTCTGTAAATGAGCATTTTAAAATTTCAAAAGTAACGAAGAAATTGGCACTCGTAAAAAACACCAAAATAACCAATTAAACCAACCTTATTATGAAAAAAGTATTAGTATTAGCAATTATTTTATCCGTAGTAAATTTTACTTTCGCACAAAACGAAACAGAAAATATTACTAAACGAGATATTCCAACTGTAGAAATTCAAGACGTTGATGGTAGTATATTTAGCACCTTAAATATTGAAAATCCTGATGGTCCAATAATTATTGATTTTTGGGCAACTTGGTGTAAACCATGTATTAAGGAGCTAATGACAATGAACGACCTATACGAAGAATGGCAAGATGAAACTGGCGTAAAAATTTACGCAGTATCCATAGATGACAGTAGAGGAACTCACAAAGTAAAACCTTTTGTAGATGGCAAAGCATGGGAATTTGAAGTTTTAAAAGACCCAAACGGAGATTTCAAACGAGCAATGGGTGTATCTGACGTGCCACACACTTTTATTTTTGATAAAAACGGCAAATTAATTTCGCAGCACACATCATATTCTCCTGGAGACGAGGAAGAAATTTTTGAAGAACTTTTAAAAATTATTGAAGCAGATACAGAAGAAAAATAATAAACGAAAAGCCCAGCCCTAAGGTGTTAATAATTTTATGTTTTTATAATAAAAGTTCCCCCAGTTTTTAT
>JAOZQN010000707.1 GCA_029932195.1 Bacteroidales bacterium
ACTTTTTTTTATCCTGATTTTAACATACTTACAGTCAAAATGAGAACTGCTGGGTTAATTGGGAAGAAGACGGAACTTCTACTCAACAAGGAATGCCTTTTATTTTATATGGGCATAATATTATTTTAAATGTTAGTAGTGTTGATAATGAGATTGTTGTATATCCAAATCCAAGCTCTGGATTTTTTAAAGTAGAAACATCAAATCCTTGTGATATATTAATATCTGATATAACAGGAAAAATAATTTATCAAAAAGATAACTATTTTAATGAAACAATAAACCTTTCTAACAACACACCTGGAGTATATATTATTAAAATTATTGAAAATAATATCCAAACTACAAAAAAACTTCTAATTAAATAAATATTATGAAAAAAAGACTAATAATAACAATATTTTGCATTGTTACAGCTACTTTTTTACATGCAGACGAAATAGATAGTTTAAAAAATGTTTTAAAAAGTGTTGATGATAATATAAAAGCTGAAATTTTAAATCAAATTGCAGAATCCTATCATTATATTGATTTGGATTCTGCCATATTATATTCGGAAGAAGCATTGGACTTGGCTGCTAGTTTTAAAGATATAAAACAGACAGCAATAGCATATAAAAACTTAGCTCGTAGCTATAATTTATTACAAAACTTTGATGAAGCTCTAATAATAATTGATAAGGCGGAAAATAGTTTTATTCAGTTATTAGAGAAAGACAATAGTTCTGAAAACAAAAAAATATATGCGTATGCTTTAGAGCTTAAAGGCAGGATTTATGAAAATAAAAGTGAATACCCAACGGCATTGGAAATTTATCAAAAAGCCTCAAAAATATTTGAAGAAATAGACTTTAAAGAAGGCTTGGCTATGGTTTATAACGATATGGGATATATTCATAATGCTCTTGGCAATAATAATAAATCGTTATATTATTTTAAACAGGTATATCAAATTTATCTTGAAATAGATAACAAACAAGGAATTGCTTCGGCACTTAATAATATTGGAATTATTTACGATACAGAAGCCAAAAGAGATTCTGCTCTCTACTATTATTTTGAATCGCTAAAAATAAACGATGAACTTGATAACGTTCAGGTAGTTGCATATTTATATCATAATATTGCTATTGTTTACGAATTTGAAAATGACTTAGACCTTGCTCTTGAATATTACGACAAATCTTTAATTATTACAGACGAAATTAACGACATGTATGGCTCAATTTCTACTCTTTCGAGAATAGGTGTTGTTTATAGAGAAAAAGGAGATTATAAAAAATCGTTAAAATTATTAAAAAAGGCATTAATTCTATCTGATAGCATTAAAAGTAATGAAATTAAAAAAGAAGTATTTTTAGAACTCTCAAAAACCGCCGATTTATCTAAAGACTACAAATCTGCACTCAGCTTTCATAGAAAATATGTTGCTTTAAAAGACTCTCTATTTAGTAATGATATGCAGGAGCAAATTGCAGGTTTAGAAACAAAATATGATACCGAAAAAAAGGAGCAAAAAATTATACTTCTTGAAAAAGATAAAAAAATAAAATTTGAAGAATCAAGACGAAAAAACATTTTGATAATATCAATTATTAGTATTTTAGTTCTAATTATTGGATTAGCTATTTTATTATATCGTTCTCTAAGTATCAAGCGGAAATCAAACGAAATGCTTACAATACAAAATGTAAGAATCAACAATCAGAAAGAAGAAATTCTTGCTCAATCGGAAGAGTTAGAACTTATTAATGTAGAATTAGAAAAACTATCTATTGTGGCAAGTGAAACCAATAATGCAATTGTTATAGCAGATAATGAAGGTAATATAGAATGGATGAATCATGGTTTTACCCGATTATATGGTTATGAATTAAACGAATTTATTGAAAAATATGGAAATAATCTGATAAATTCAAGCACAAATAATGAAATAAGAAAAATTTTAGACCGATGTTTAACTGAAAAAAAGACAGTTATATACGAATCAAAAACGAAATCAAAAGAAGGGGAGGAAATTTGGTCGCAAACCACAATTACTCCAATAATTAATCCAGATGGAAATATATCCAAACTCGTTGCCATTGATTCTGATATACGAAAGTTAAAGAAGGTTGAGCAAGAGATAATGCAAAAGAACGAAGAAATTTTAGCACAAAACGATGAGATTGAAGAGAAAAACGTTGCTATTCTATCTAAAAACGAGTTAATTAATGGTAGTATTAGATACGCAAAAACTATCCAAAATGCAATTCTTCCATTTAAGGAACGAATAGACAAACAATTTGAAAACTTCATACTTTTTAGACCTAAAGATATTGTTTCAGGTGATTTTTATTGGTATGTGCAAGCGGAGAATTACTACTTTATTGCAGCTGTAGATTGCACAGGACATGGAGTTCCTGGTGCTTTTATGAGTATGATAGGAAATGCTTTACTAAATCAAGTTGTTTACAACCAAAAAGAATATAACACAGCAGATATACTTACTGAATTAAATAAGCTCATTATGTTTTCTCTTCGCCAAGAAAAAACAAAGAACCACGACGGAATGGATGTGTGCTTGTGCAGAATAGAAAAAAACGAAAATTATGCTGATATACAATTTACAGGAGCTAAACGTCCTTTACTTTATGTTGAAAACAATGAATCCGAAATCAAAAAAATAAAAGGAGATAGAAAATCTATAGGAGGAATTAATATGTCAAGAAATAATGCAGAATTTACAAATACTGATATAAAATTGGAAAGTAATAGTATTCTCTATCTTACTTCTGATGGATATATAGACCAAAATAATACGGCAAGGAAAAGGTTTGGAACAAAAAAATTAATTAGCCTACTGAAGTTTCGGAGTTTATAATTAATTGATTATTACGTATATAATGTTTTTG
>JAOZQN010000708.1 GCA_029932195.1 Bacteroidales bacterium
ACATCTAGTTTGCGATTTAAAATTAAAAAAAAAGCTGTTTTGGTGAGTTCTGAAATTGGACATTATTATAAATTTAGTGAAATCCTGTTTTTTTGACTTTTAACCCTATTTCTGAGAGTTGCAGTCGAGTAATATCAATAACTATTATTGTATTCAAATCTCCAAGGCTTAATTGTGAAAAAACAATTGGACATTCTAAAAAGACTTTACATTAATTGATAAACGCCTGATTGTAAAGCGTTTAATTGCTAACACTTTGTCTTGTTTTGAAAAAAGCAATGTTTTTATTAACGAAGTCTGAGAATTAAAATAAAATCTGTAAAAAACAATGTTTTTTACAGATTTTTTATTTTATATTTGCGAATATTTTTATTTCATTTTTTTTCGACCTGTGCAATCAAAATTCTTGTTGTGAAAAAAAGAAGAATAATATTCAACATTCAATAATGAATATTCAAGTAAAAACAATACATTCAAAGTTTTTTTTATTGAATATTGAATATTCTTCTTCAAAATTTTTTTTTTTTTTTGATTGCACAGGTTGCAAAAATTCGGCTACCCACGTAAAGTTAGACAAAGCTAATTTTCAACATATTGCCTCGGTCAGGTGTTTTTCACCTGACCGCCTGTAAAGCGTCAGGTGAAAACACCTGACGAGTGCAATTGCTGTTCAACTTTACGTGGGTAGCCCAAAAATTCCAACTTTACGTGGGTAGCCCAAAAACTTAACATCAAAATGAAAAAAACATTATTTATTACTTTATTTATTACTATTAGTTACTTTTCGTATTCTCAAATAGGAGGAATTTCTGCATCTAAACTTGTAACACTTTGCACAACAACAGTTCCCGAAAACACAATTGAATTTGAACCAGCTTTCTCATCTTCATTTTCTAATAAAGTTTGGACTTCTGATGGAAGTGTAGCAACTTTTTTAACCGACAGTATTGCCATAGAATCCGATTTTGGGTTCAGGTTAGCTATGGAGCAATTAAAAATCTGGAAATAGGAATTGCTTTGCCAATAGACGTAAGCACAATTAGTTACGGAATGAAATATAAATTGCCTTTTGAAAATAAATTTTCTCTTGGCTTGCTTTCGGGATTTAATTTTCCTCTTGGAAATCAAATTATTAGTAAAAAAAATCATGCTTTTGAGAATACACCAAGTTTTGTTGGAGGAATAGTAACAACTTACGAATTTTCGGATAAATTTAGTATTGATGCAGATGCACAATATCAAGAATATTTTGAAAATGTTATGGATGGTTATCAAAACGACTTTTTTCTAAATACGGATATTGGTTATTTTGTCTTACCAGGAATTCAGCTTGTTACAGGTTTAAATTATGCAACAACAAATTTTGAAAACACCGATTTTAACTCAAATTTATTGAATCTTAATCTCGGTATAACACTAGAACGAGCTGAAAATTTTATCATAGTTTTAAATAGTCCGATAAATTTGATGGGGCAAAACACCTTAAAAACCAATGGTTTTGGCTTTGCTTTAACAATAATGATAGATTAAAATGCTAAAAAAAACAATATCCTTTCATACTTTAGGTTGCAAATTAAATTTTGCTGAGAGTTCCACAATCATAAAAAAATTTACTGATAATGGTTTTCAGAAAGTCAAGTTTGGCGAGAAGGCAGATGTTAGTATAATCAACACATGCACAGTTACTTCGCAGGCAGATAAAAAATCTCGTCAGGCTATAAAAAAAGCTGTTAAAAAAAGTGAAAGTGCAAAAATTATTGTTGTAGGTTGTTCTGCACAATTACATCAGCAGGAACTCGCTGATATTGAAGGCGTATGCTTTGTTGCTGGAGCAAAAGACAAGTTTAATGTGTTTGAACTTTATCAAGAAATTGAAAATAAAAACACTGTAATTTCTTGCGAAATAAACGATGTAGATACTTATGATTCAGCATATTCTATTGGAGATAGAACTCGCTCATTTTTAAAAGTGCAAGACGGTTGCGATTACGTTTGCACTTATTGCACAATTCCTTTGGCTAGAGGAAAAAGCAGAAATACTTTTGTTAAAGATATTGTAAATCAAGCAAATGATATAGCAAAAAATGGTTTTCAAGAGATAGTTTTAACAGGTGTAAATATTGGTGATTTTGGAAAATCTACCAACGAAACTTTTTTTGACCTAATAAAAGAACTTGACAAAGTAGAAGGCATAAAAAGATACCGAATCTCATCAATAGAACCAAATTTATTAACAACCGAAATATTAAAATTTGTCGCAAAATCAGATAAATTTTTACCCCATTTTCATATTCCTCTACAGGCTGGTTCTGATAAAATTTTGGCACAAATGAAACGAAGATATAATTCTAACTTATTTAAAAATAAAATTTTAGAAATAAATGAAATTATTCCAGATACTTTTTTGGGAATTGATGTAATTGTAGGTTTCCCAAACGAAACAGACGATGATTTTCAGAAAACTTATAATTTATTATCAGAGTTACCAATTTCATTTCTGCATATTTTTCCCTATTCGGATAGAAAAAATACTGTTTCGGAACAAATGAAAAATAAAATTAATGGAAAAATTATAAATAATAGAACAGCAATTTTGAAAAAATTGTCAGATGAAAAACATTCACAGTTCTACAAAAAACATATAGATAAAAATTACGATGTTCTTTTTGAAAGTCAGAATATTAAAGGAAAAATGTTCGGTTTTACTTCAAATTACATAAAAATAGAGGCAGATTTTGATGAAAAACTAATAAACAAAATAAAAAATGTAAAATTATCTGAAAAAAACATGAAGTTTGAAAATTAGGCTACCCACATAAAATTAGACAATTTTACGGGCACTCCTATAAACCCAAAGTGCCTAACGGCATGTTATACAAAATTATTAAAATA
>JAOZQN010000709.1 GCA_029932195.1 Bacteroidales bacterium
GCTACAGTAATGACTCTGTTTCTTATTCTACTTTGCTTTTTGTTCAGCCACTTCCCTATTCTAAGAACAGAATTTTTATGGCTTTTGCTAGATATGGATATTCCTACATTGGAGATAGTTCATTTTTTAATCCACAATTACCAATTGCTGGACATTTTGATACACAACAAAATAAATTCTGTGCACACAATAAAATATCACTTCCTTTTATAAAAGAAGGTGTTTTTTATCCTCGCACAATGGAAAGATTACTTATTTCAATTTCCAAAAACAATAACCCTCTTTATAGTTTTAAATATACTCCACTTTTTTACGAATACGATGTAGAAAAAGAAGAAATACAATCTTATTACTTAAAATCAAAATTGATAGATACAATAATGCCAACAGTAGAACCTTGTAAAAAAACATCGCTCCCTAATTTGGCTCAATACAGACAATTTTTTTATAATAAAAAGAATAATCAATATTATAGGATTCTAAACTTACCAGAAACTATTTATGGTAAAAATAAATCTGCAATAATTGCTGCCGACAATAATTATAATTATATTGCCGAAGGAATAATTCCAAGTGGGCATAGTTCAAGAAAACTTTTGTTTTCAAATGAATACACTATTCTCTGGAACGCAGAAAAAACTTATGCGAATGAAGGTAAATTATATTTTTCTGTATATAAATTAAATATTATTAATGGAGATATAGAGGATCAGACAATAAAAATGGTAGAAAATGAGAATTTAGAAAAATGTAATTTAACAAAAAACAAAGACGAAAATAGCGGTGATATAACCGAATATTTACAAAAAGCAGCAAGCATAAAAGATAGCAATTATGCAGTAACAATAGTTCCTGTAACTCAGAGTTGTCCGTCTTGTGTGGAGCAAGCCATGGATATGTTTGCGATAAATAAAGAGGCTTGCGAAGAAAGTAATATCTATTTAATATTATCTACTATAAATCCTGTTCAAACAGAAGCAAGACTTAAAGAAAAAAATATTTTTATATCAGACAATGTTTTTATAGATGGCAAGGAAAAATACCTTAATTATCATAAATTTGATTTATTTAATCCTCGTTTGATTATTATGAAAAAGAATAAAATAACTTTGGACACAATTTATATGCCTGATGGAATGGAAGAAGACTATCAATTAAAAATACTTAATTTTCACAATTATATGCACCCAGAATAAAATTTATAATAATAATATTTTTTTTTATAAATTAAGTTCTGTTCTTATCTCTTCAAAAAAAGTTTCAAATTCGGAAGCATATTCGGAATAATTTTGTTTAATATGTATTATTGCTTCACTGGTTTTATCTGGTAATGAGGTATAAATAGACATTTTTACTAGCACATCTTCAAAACATTCTAAATTTGCATAACATAATAATCTATTGTTTAGTAAAAAAGCTGGTGCATAAGTTTTTGCTCTTTTAGGCAAAAATTTATAATTTTTTCGGACAGTTTTATTAAAGTTTTTTGAGTATTTTTTTAACGATATGTCTGAATATTTTTCCCAATTGGACGCAAGAAAATGGTCGTAAAGAATATCTACCACAACACCTGCGTATTTTCCATAAACAACTCTCATTCTTTTATTTGAAGTTAAAGCTATTTTATTTGAATCGGTAAAAGTATCTATTTTACGGTGTAAAAGTATCCCTTTTTTTATTTTTTCGGGATAATCTTCGTATTTATTTCCTTTTACCCAGTCGCCAATAAAATTGCCAAACTGAACTTCTATGTCCTCTCCTGATAAATATATATGTGCTAAAAAATTCATTACTTTAAATCAAAATATGATGAAAAAACATTAACAATTAGACAAATAAGTAGATTTACAATTTTAAATTTACGATTTACGATTGGTGGACACCTGAAAATAAATAAATAAATCAAAATATAATTGTTAAGAAACTTTTGTATGACCACTTATACTCTAGTAAATTAGATTTTCGGATTTCAAAAAATTAAATTCATATTTGCCTCGTGCAGGTGTTTTTCACCTGCACGCAGACCCCACAAATAAATGTGTGTAAATGCAGTCAGGTGAAAAACACCTGACTGAGGCAAAAAAATCCGATAACCTAATTCACTTAAATATACAACAATAATTGTTACTCAAAAATAAGTTCCGAGCCTTCATCTAAGATTTCTAAGCCTTTGTTATTTGTGCTACGCACATTGATAGTTGTTGGCTTTAAACGATAAATACCATCTTTGAATAAAATACGTGCTGTTTTTATTGCAAAAATTAATGGCGTTTCTCCTTCATTTTTAATACGATAAACTTGACTGTTATCAATGCTTGCTCCTGCTTTTGCATTGGCGTAATCATCAATAACTTGTGCGTTTATTTGTCCTCTAACATTAAAATCATCTGCATTTCTCAAAATTAACTCTGGACTTGTAAGTGCTTCAATTACAATATACATTTTACCATCTTTTACAGCCTCGCTAAAAGTTGGAGAATATTCATTTAGTTTGGCAAATTGCAGATACTCATCAAGTTGTATTTGGTTTATAATATGTTTTTTAGCATTTTTAAATGTAAATAATACTGTTTTAGCTTTATTCAAACCTGCAGTTCCCGAGCCTTTTGTCAATAAATTTGCTGCAAAATGACCTCCTCCTTTTACAATATCACTTCCTGCAAGTTCTGTAGGTAATTTTGTCTCTTTTACTTTGGGATATTTCAGCCCTCTCCCTTTTTTCTGAAATAAATCTTTTAAACTTGCATTTACAGCACTTCCTTCTTTATCTGTAAATAGTTGAAAAATATTTCTGTTTTTTTGCAAAATTAGACCCAGTGGTTTTAAATTCTCGTTTGGAAGCACTAAACTATAATCTGATTGTTGTAATAAATTTTGAAATTCCATTAT
>JAOZQN010000710.1 GCA_029932195.1 Bacteroidales bacterium
TGCGAAAAAACAAAAAGGCAAGCTACCAAACCACTGACAACTAAGCAAATGATATGGTTTTCAATCAGTATTGTTAATCTTCTGGCGACCAACTTTTACTAATACATATTATTGGTAAATAGTGGCCTTCATCTTTATGAAAATCGACTCCGCATCTTCCATCTCCTATATCTCCTATATCTATATCAAGGTCACATGCATTTGTACCGTCTTCAAAACGTGTCCAAAAACTTGAAAATTCTCCTATGCAATTATATGAATGCCATTTACCTTCCATAAAACCATCACCAGATATATGGTGTAAATATCCTGTTTTTTTTAAGTATTTCTTTAGTTTATGATTTTGCCCCAGAAATATTTGTTCTTTTGCTAACCATATTGGAATTTCCCAACCACTTGGACAAACGTTATTCTGTATTGCTATTTTTTTACTATAATAACGACAATAATCAGAGGAAAAAGAAGCTTCTCCGCCTCTTAGGTAATCTAATGTTTCAGCCATGCACCATATATTGCGAAGTTTTATAACAGCATAGGCTTTTTTATCTCTTTCATCATACATAATTTTAATATTATCTTCATCCGCACTTGGATGTTTTTTAAAAAATTCTAAACGATGTTTGTGTTTTATAATTTCGATTAAATATCTACTTTCTGGAAACATATTAATAAATTTATCACAATCAGTAATATTACCAGATTTAGCTTCACTATATAATCCATATTCAGAATATGATTTAGATAATGAAGTGTACCTTATTGTTAAGTCAAAGGTTAAATCTATTCCCCAGTAAGTTTCAAAATAAAATGGCATTTCATTATCAGATGGGTAATGACAATCTGTTCTGCAAATTTTAGAACCTTTAAAGTATATGATGTAATCATCTTCTTGTTTTTGTATTTTTAGTGTTTGTTTCCCAGTTCCTGTATATTTTTTTTTAGAACATAAGCGTTTCTTATTTTTCTTTATTGAAATTTCATCTTTGGACACCCAAATATCAATTTCTGAAAAACTAAATTTATAATTACCACTACCTTTATAATGTTTTGTATTCGTAATTCTTTTATCAATATCAACATCTAATATTATTTCAAAATTTCGTGAAAAATCTATCTTTTTATCCCCCAAATTCTTATATTCTTTATATCCTTGATTTGATTTTAGGTGATTACAGCAATTATCTAAAATAATTAAATCACTTTTTTGTTTATAAATATCATTATAATATTTACCATTAGGATATTTTTTTAAAAACTTATCAATATCTGATATTTTTGCAGACATGCATATTTCTAAATATGATTTTCGTTCTTGCACTTTGTCTATATATTTTCCGCTTGGATAATGAGATAAATAAGCATCACAGTCTTTTTTATTGCCTTTTATGGCTTTTTGGTAGTTACTGTCTTGTTTTATCAAAAGTTGCTTTCTTTTGTTTACGGTTGAAACATAACGACCATTTTTATATTTTGATAGATAAGTATTACAATTTTTGATGGTTCCCTTTTTAGTTGCATTGTAGTATTCATATTCTTCTCTCGTTATTGCATTTTTTTTTGCTTCTAAACTAAACGAACTGTTAGGAAATAGTTGAACAAATTTATTAAACGATTTTTTTGTATTTATATTTTTGGCATTTTCATAGGCAAGAGTTACAGCTTTTTCTTTTTGAAAATCAAAAGGACTTTCATCAATGTAAGTCTTATAAGCTTGTATTGAATTATTTTGTTTAGCAACTTGAAATAAATTGTTATCATAAGCTTTCCCTATTTGACTAACATAGTTTCCTTTGGGATAATAGCTCAAATATAATTTATATAAACTAATTGTATTTTTGTTAATTACTTCCTGATAGCGTAAATTTTCAATTTTATTTTCAATATCAGATTTATATTTCCCACTTGGAAATCGTTCAACAAAAGCATTTAAAATTTCTATTTCATTGTTTGCTTTTATTCTATGATATATAAGTGTTTCTAAGTCTGTTACTTTTAATTGAAAAGTCGTATTTTCAGGTTTATGTAATTTTAGATTTACGTTATAAATACTGTCTTTATGAAAATTAATTTTTTTCTTAAATGTCTTAAATCCCTTTTTAAAAGTTATGATTGAAGTTTTTTTAGGTGTACTATAACTTTTCTCTCCAAGTTCATTTGTAGTAAATAAAATATTATTCCCTTTTATAGTAACATCTTTGTAAGGTTTATTATTATTTTTGATAATTTTAACTATAAAATTATCAAAATGAGGTAATTGTTTGACTTCTTTTGTAAATGAATTGTTTATTATAGGAATTTGATCATTAATTATTTTGTTTGTTTCCTTTTCATTCTGACTTATATTTTCGGCATTTGATGATGTTTGAATTGTTTGTAAAATACCTTTCAGTTGGTCTCGACTTCTGTATCCTACCTGTTTTTTATAATTGCCATTTTTTGAAGCGTAAATAATTGTAGGAATGCTTTTTACATTAAATAGTTTTGCAAGTTGTGGTTGCTTCTCAATATCTATTTTATAAAACTGAATTTTATTGGCATACTCTTTTTGGACTGCTTTTAACTCGGTCTCCATTTTTTTACAAGGCGAACACCAGTCTGCATAAAAAATAACGATTACAGGGATTTCTCCAGCAAGCTTCCATTCAGAGTTTTTTTCATAATTCCAAACTTTGATTTTAAATGTGGTTTCATCTAATCGCACAATATTCTGTGCATTGACTGTAGTAATTGCTAATAAGATTATAGTAGCAATCAGAATGACTTTTTTCATTATTTTTATTTTGGTTAAAAATTTGATTAAAAAAAAATGTTTTATGATAGGTTTGTAGTAAACCATATCGGAAATAGGTTTGAGTAGTTTTATTTTTTGTTTTTTTGAAGTGCGAAGC
>JAOZQN010000134.1 GCA_029932195.1 Bacteroidales bacterium
TTAAAAAGGACAACCATTTTTGTCCAATAAATTCTCTATCTGCAACAACACTTCGAATACATTTGTACCCAAAAATATCAATAAATCTACTAAGTAAATCAATGCGTTCTTCTTGATTTGAGTTCCCTTTTTTATCAAGCATTTCAAATAGTATAGGAATACTTGTTCCTTTGTAATAGATAGTTAGAGCAATAACATTTATATCTTTGCTCCCAAACATCCAATTAGTTCTGTCAATACAAATTCTGTATCTTGTATGTGGAATAAAAGAAATTAACAGAATTGCAAGCTGTATATAATTAAATTTATAGTCAGCAAAAAAGCTTTGTATTCTTCTCGTATTAGATTCATCTTTAGCTTTTTTATTAAGAAAAAGTGCAACCTCTCCAAATTGAACAGAACGTGAAATACACAGACCTTCAACAAATGAAGCTATAATTTTTTTTCTTGATAAGTTCATTTTTTTTTATCAAATTCATCTCCGATCTCAAAAAATTGTAGTATCTTTGCATTAAATATATTTATCATAAGGCTTATTTTCAACATGTTAAAACTTTGCGGAAATAAGCCTTTTTTAGTAATTTTCCTAATTTTTAGAGAAAATAAAAATCATCATGTAGAATACAAAAAACTATAATAAAAGGCAAAACACTTTTATTTTTTGACGAAATCCAAACTTGTATTCCTGCCATTCAATCGCTTCGTTTCTTTTACGAGCAAATGTCTGGTTTCCATGTTGTTGCCGCAGGTTCGCTACTGGAATTTGCTATGTCTGAAATTCCATCATTTGGAGTAGGTCGTATTAGGTCGGCTCATTGGTTTGGAGTGAAAGAAAGGTATAAAGGACGAAATGAGAAGGTAAAAGAAATTGTAAAAGCCTGTCTGTCAAACAATAAAACTTGGGATATGTTTACAAATATAGAATTTTTGTATAAAGATTTTATTCTTAGCAAGTCAAAACGAACATATAGGTGTCCAACTGAACGATACCGAAAACATCAAAATTGGAATTTAGAAAATGCAAAAAACGGAGTTTATCTCTAAAATCGTTCCAAATTTAGAGGTAAGCTACCAACAATCTTTCATTATAGAGCCTTGCATTTTAACTAAAACTAATTTTTATGCGGTATATAACTAATCTTAATTTTGAAACCTTGCACTTACTAAATAGAATTTCTAAATACAGTAAAAAACCTCAAGTAAGACAACGAGCAATGTGTATTGTCTTCAGTTTCAACAAACTGTCTATTTCACAACTAATAACAATATTGAAAGTTCACCGTAATACAATCTATAACTATTTAAACAACTGGGAAAACCATGGTTTACTATCTTTGTATAATTATAAAGGACAGGGTAGAAAATGTATAATAACACCTGATAATGAGCAGTTTGTAATGGAAACTGTAAATGAATTTCCAAATCAATTAAAAAAAGTCATCAATATATTAGAGAGCGAAAAAGGGATTAAATTGTCAATAGACACATTAAAGCTCTTTGTAAAAAAAAATGGATTTTATTTGGAAACGTGTAGTTAAATCCTTGATTAATAAACGACCTAATAATTATCAAGAAAAAAAGGAACAATTAAACAACTTAAAAAAATCTGAAAAAGAAGGCAAAATTAAAATATACTACGCAGATGGATCTATGTTTAGCTTAACTCCATCTGTTCCATATGCTTGGCAACCAATTGGGGTTCGCATTAAATTACCAAGTTTTAAAAGTGAAAACTTAAATTTATTTGGAATATTTGATGCAGATAAAGACCTTGAATTATATAGTGTTAAAGGTTCGATGACTAGTGAAGTCATTATTTCATTTATTGATGATTTCTGTAAAAAGAAAAATAATGAAAAAATAGCGTTAGTGATTGATAATGCTTCTGTTTATCGAAGTAAGTTGTTTAAATTCAGAGAGTTAGAGTGGGAAAATAAAGGTTTGACAATATTCTACCTACCTACATATTCTCCACATTTAAATTTAATTGAACACCTATGGAGGTTCATGAAATATGAATGGCTTGACTTTAATATTTATGACTGCTGGGATAATTTGGTCAAATATATAGAAAATATAGCTGAAAATTTTGGAACGAAATATACAATTAAATTTTCATAGGTGCTTACTATATACATCCAGACTTACGTCTTCTTGCAGATTCAGGTTATCAAGGGATAAAAAAAAATACATGCAAATAGTTGTATTCCAACTAAAAAGACAAAAAATAAACCTTTAACAAAACAAGATAAAAAGGATAATAAAAATCTGGCTTCAATTAGAATTTATGTAGAAAATGTAAATAGAAGATGTGAAATTTTTAGAATTACAAAAGAGACATATCGTGGTAAACATAAAAACTATGGTAAAGTATGGAACGTTGTTGCTGGACTGGTAAATTTAAGATACGATGAAGTTGCTTAATATTTAATATTTTAAATAAGAAAGATGTCTATTAAATAAAAGATGGATTTTTTTGTTATTTTTGTAGAAAATTTAAACCTCAATTTTTAATAAAATAAAAAACTATGGAACAAGAAATTACAATGTCAAACACCAAAAAGGAAATAATTGCAGCTTACGAAGAATTATTGCAAGAATTTAAAGAAAAAAAAGCAGAAGACCCTAAAAAAGTAAAAGAAGAAAAAGCCACAACTACTACGGTAGTAAATGCTTCTGCAAATACGGTGGAGGGAATTGTTAATAATATTGCGGCATTAAAACTAAATCTCTCCAAGTCGCTTGATAAAGTTGGCGACGATTTAATCGGCGAATTTAATAAACTAACAGAAATTCAGGAAGCAAAAAAAATAGAAGAAAATTATCTGCAAGAGACTTACCAACTAACCACAGAAACAGATTCTCTCGCTGTAATGCTTAAAGCTCAGAGAGATAAAAAAGAAGATTTTGAAGCAAACATGAAAGAAACAAAAGAATCTTTTGATGCAAATATGAAAGAGCAAAAAGAAACTTTAAAATCTGACATGCAGGAAGCAGAAGAATCTTTTGAGCTGAAAATGAAAGAAATAAAAGAGACTTTTGATTTAGAAATGGAAAATAAAAATGAGAAGTTTAAGACCGAAACATTAGAAAAACAAAACGCTCTGAAACAAGATATAATCAATAAAAAAGAGACTTTTGCAAACGAAATAAAAGAAGAAAAAATAACGTGGAAAAAAGAAAGAGAACATTTTGATACTGATAATAAGGAATATACAGAACAAATCCTAAAAAACAGAAAACGAGACGAAGACGATTATAATTACAACTTAAAAACCACACGAAAAAAAGAAACCGATATTTACGAGGACAAAAAAGCCAAACAACAAAAAGACCTCACCGAACAAAAGAAAACTTTTGACAAAGAAATAAAAGAACGTGAACAAGCCGTAGCCGTGCATGAAACTGAATTAAAAGAACTTAGAAAAAAATCGGAGCAATTTCCAAAAGAACTTGAAAAAGCAGTTGCCTCCACAACCAAAAATTTAAACGAAAAATTAAACACCGAGTTTCAATTTAAAATCCAACTCACAAAAAAAGAAACTGAAGGCGAGGTGAATCTTAAAAATCAGAAAATAACCGACTTGCAAGAAAAAGTTGGAGATTTGATAACTCAAAATAAATTATTGCAATCAAAAGTGCAAAAAGCAGAGCAAGACGCAAAAGAAATTACCATAAAAGCAATAGAAACGTCGGGAACAAAACCTATGATTTTTAACCAAAACCAAAGAAAAGAAGAGAAGGAATAATTTACAAGAGTAATTTACAAAAATTCCATTTCTTATTTTATTAGAAATGGAATTTTTTGTTACTTTTGTAGAAATTTAAAATTCTTAAAATTTATAAAAATGAATATTTGGGTAACAGGTTCAGAGTGGAAGACAACAGGAGACACATTATACTCTGTATTTGATATTTTCACAAAATATAATATTATTTTTGCGTTAGACTCTTTGAATTTAAAAAGCGAGATAAAAGAGGGAGATTTAATTGCAGTAAAGAGAGCTTCAAAAATTTATATTTTTGGGAAAGTGTTAAGTAAAGCAATAGATATCAACAAACTAAATATTTCAGGATTAGAAAAAGATTTGAAATATCTTGGGTTTCCTTATTTTGGGTGGATAACTTCATTTAAAGTAGAATTATTTAATTTTAACGATGTTTTTAATTATAATGAAAAAACTTATAACGAGGTCAAAGCATATAGACAAGAAATATTTAATAAAATTAATGCTACTCATGAAAAAAGAGTAATAGATATTTTTGATAGAATACAAAACGAACAAAAAGAAATAAATGCAAGAAATATGCTAAAAATAAAAACGGATGATGAAATTAAAACTTTCTTTAAAAAATTAAAACAATATTTAGAAAAAGAATCCGATGTCTTCAAACAAAATCAATCAAGTAATAAAAGAGAAGGAAAATATCAAAAATTAGAAAGACCAGTCATTCTTTATCAAAAAGACAGTAAATACTTTGTATATTATATTCACTTTGACATTAATAAGAGAATATTTAATTTTGGTATTTGGGATGAATTTGAAAAAATAAAAAAGGATAAAGCAAAATTAGCTAAAAATACACAATCAAATTATAAATACAATACAAGTTCTCAAAAATATATATCATTACATGCAAGCAATAGACCTGATATTTTAAAAAACATATCAGAAGAAATAAATGAAAAAGAAGTTTTTCCTAAAATTAAAGAAGTTATTGAGAATATTTATAATGATTTTAATAATGAATTGAAAAAAACAGGCATAGAAAAAACAGAAAGCAAGAAATTTGAAAAAGGCAAAATGGAATTTGCAGATAGACGTGATGTTTTTTTTGATGAATACAAAACAGGTGATATTTTTAACAATAAAGAAAACAAATTAAACATTTGTATAAAACAAATAAGAATTAAAAAATACCAAGGAATAAAAAATATTCAAATTTCTAATATTCCTATTGATACACAGTGGATTTTTTTGACAGGTGAAAATGGATATGGTAAGACTTCCATACTTCAAGCAATTACTATTGCTCTCTTTGGTAACAAAGACAAAGGACAAATTCTTGATATAAAAGAAGAGATAAAGTATCTGTTAGAATATAAAAACCTTAATCGTATTCGTATAAATTCAAATAATAATAAAGAAGACGAAAAATTCTTTGAACCATTAGAAAATTTTGTGACTTATGGAACTTCTCGCCTAAATAAAAATGTTAGACCTCTTAACGATAGTAAAACATTTAATCTTTTTAATACCTATGGCGAACTACTTGATATTGAAGACAAATTAGAAAAATGGAAAGGTAATAACAAACAAAATAAATATTTCAAAAGTGCAAAAAAGATATTGTTAGAGTTGTTAAAACCACATGTAACCGATATAGAAATAATAATAGAAGGTTCAAAAACTACAGTAAAATACAAAGAGACAAAAGATTCCGAACTTAAAGAATTTAAAGAACTTGCAACTGGTTTCAAAAGTATTATTGCAATGATTGGTGATATGATGATAAGACTATCTGAAAATCAGCCAGATATTGCAAGTTTTAACGAACTTAATGGCATAGTAATAATTGATGAATTAGATTTACATCTTCATCCAAAATTCCAAAAAGAAATAGTTTTAAAACTCACAAAAACTTTTCCGAAAATACAATTTATTGTCTCTACTCACAGTCCAATTCCTTTGCTTGGCGCTCCCAAAAATTCGATTATCATAAACGTTAATAGAAATGAAAAAGATGGAATTACTGCCGAAATTTTGGATATTGATATTACCACATTAACTCCAAATTCTATTCTTACTTCGCCAATTTTTGGTTTTGAAAATCTAATATCTACAAGTAAACCCAATGATAAATTTTTAAATACAGAAGATGATTATAATAAAATAACAGAAAAACAAAAAATGCGTAAAGAACTTTCGGAATACTTAACACCAGAAAAAGCTGAGAGAATGTTTAACCTTTTAAATTCTGAAAAATGAGAAGAGTAGAAAAAGATTTTAACACATCTCCACCAAAATTAAAAAACTGTGCAACTAAAAATGAAACAGATTTATTACTGAAAATTATAAATAATGATTGTTATAAAAAAACAAAAACTGAATTAGAGAGGCTGTATTTTAAAAAATGTGCATATTGCGAAACTAATTATGATACAAATAGTTATACTGAAATAGAACACTATCGTCCAAAATCAAAAAATGATTATTATTGGTTGGCTTATGAATGGAGTAATTTATTTCCTGCTTGTAGAAAATGTAATAATTCTAAAAGCAATAAGTTTCCAATTATGACAGGAGGTGTAAAAATTAACAATCCAGCACTTTTATCAAATGGAAAATTTGATATTTCTAAAAATGAAGCAAATAATTTACCACTTATAAATGAAAAACCATATATCTTACACCCCGAAATAGATAATCCTGTAAACTTTTTTAATTTTGAAATTGATAAAAATAAAAATGGAATAAATATTATTGGCTCTGATAATGAAGGTAGAGGGAAAAAGACAATTGAAATTTGTTCTTTGAATAGAAATAATGGGGAGGATAGTGGACTTACATTCCATAGACAAAAAAATATAATTGATAATTTGATAGAACAGTTTGATAATATTTCTGAATTGTTATATGGAAATGAAAAAGACCAGAAGTATTTTATAAAAATAACTTTAAAAATTTTCAAAAAGTTAAAAGAAAAATCAGAAAATAAAAAATTAGAACATACACTTTTACGAAAATATATTATTTCTTCTGAAAATAATTTTGAAAAAATAGTATGTCCTTATATTGAAAAAAGAATGCAAAAATATATTTTAATAGCTTTTAAAATATACCTAAAAAAATAATAGTATCTGAATAGTCATAAAAACTAAAGACTTAATTCTACATAAATGGAAACCAACTACAACTTAAAAATAGCGAGCTTATTAAAAATAAGTGCAAAACAAGTAGAAAACACCCTTGACTTGATGTCGCAAGGAGCAACAATTCCTTTTATAAGTCGCTATCGGAAAGAGGCTACTGGGAGTTTGGACGAGGTGCAAATTGCTCAAATAAAAGCCGAGCACAACAAACTCGTGGAAATTGAAACTCGCCGCAAAGCAATCATAAAAGCGATTGACAAACAGGAAAAACTCACTCCCGAACTCAAAAAACAAATTGATAACGCAGTTAGTCTCACGCAACTTGAAGACATTTATTTGCCTTACAAAAAGAAGAAAAAAACTCGTGCATCAAAAGCACGTGAGGCTGGTCTTGAACCACTTGCTCTCAAAATTATTATGCAAAGAGAAGACGATATTGAAACAATTGCCAAAAAATTTATCAACGAAAATGTGGCAGACGTAGAGTTTGCATTACAAGGAGCGAGAGACATTATAGCAGAGCAAGTTAACGAAAATACGCAAGCAAGAAATGGTATGCGAAATTTGTTTAACCGAAAAGCAGTCATAACTACCAAAGTGTTAAAAGATAAGGAGGCTATTGGAATAAAATATAAAGATTATTTTAATTTTGATGAGGTTTTGAAAAAAGCCCCTTCGCATAGAGTCTTGGCTATTTTTAGAGCTGAAAATGAGAAAATTATAAGAGTAAATATTGCTCCCGAAACAGAAGACGCACTTTATAGTTTAAACAAAGTTTTTATCAGAAACGACAACAAAAGTTCCGAACAAGTAGAAATGGCTGTTGCCGATGCTTACAAACGACTTTTAAAACCTTCCATAGAAAACGAAGTTCGCAAAGACATTAAAGAAAAAGCTGATATTGAGGCAATTAATGTATTTACGAAAAACTTGCGTCAGCTACTTCTTGCTCCGCCACTCGGTCAAAAACGAGTTCTCGCACTTGACCCTGGTTTCCGAACTGGCTGTAAAACAGTTTATATAGACGAGCAAGGAAATCTCAAACATTATACAACTATTTTTCCTCATACAGGTTCGGCAAAAACTATTGAGGCATTAGAAACTGTAACAAAACTTGTGGAAGAGCATGATATTCAGATTATTGCAATTGGAAATGGAACGGCAAGCAAAGAAACCGAAAAATTTGTTAAAAGAATTAGATTTAAAAATAAAGTGGATATTTTTATCGTTGATGAAAGTGGAGCATCAATTTATTCGGCATCAAAAGTTGCGAGAGACGAATTTCCCGACCACGATGTAACTGTGCGTGGAGCGGTTTCTATCGGCAGACGGCTGTTAGACCCTTTGGCTGAGCTTGTTAAGATAGACCCAAAATCTATCGGCGTAGGGCAATATCAACACGATGTTGACCAAACAAAACTCAAGGAAAGTTTGGACGTAGTGGTAGAAAGTTGTGTGAACGTGGTTGGTGTAGAAGTGAATACGGCAAGTAAACATTTACTAACTTATGTTTCGGGACTAAACTCTGGTTTGGCACAAAATATTGTAGATTACAGGTCGGAAAACGGGGCTTTCAAATCTCGCAAAGAGTTGAAAAAAGTTAAACGTATGGGAGCAAAATCTTTTGAGCAATCGGCTGGTTTTTTACGAATTAGAGGTGCAAAAAACCCTCTTGACAACAGTGCTGTTCACCCAGAATCTTACTATATTGTAGAAAAAATGGCAAAAAATCTTGGTTCGGATATTGAAACTTTAATAACAGATAAAGACCTTCAAAAGAAAATAGATTTTAAAAATTACATTGATGAAAAAGTTGGCGAAGCAACTCTAAAAGATATAATTAACGAACTCGCAAAACCCGGACGAGACCCACGTGGAGAATTTCAATCTCTTGATTTTGACGAAACAATCAGCTCAATATCAGACCTTAGCGAAGGCATGGTTTTGCAAGGAATTGTTAAAAATGTAACTAATTTTGGAGCTTTTGTAGATATTGGCATTAAAACCAATGGACTTGTTCACGTTTCACAAATTGCAGATAAATATGTTAGCAATCCCGCAGATATAATCTCTGTGCAACAACATGTTACAGTAAAAATTCAAAAAGTAGATGTTGAACGAGGACGAATTCAACTTACTATGAAAGGGGTTAAACAGTCTTAATAAAGTTGCATGTTTCAGGTTACAAATTACAGGTTTTCGCAAAGCGGTAAAAAATTAAATTGTTAAAATAAAAATAAGTAGATGCCTATATAAAATAAAAACCAATGCAAGATAAACAACAAATTGAAGTATTGTGGAATAAAATTCACTCAAAACTTGTTGGATATATTTCTAAAAATGTAAAAAACAAAGAAGATGTAAACGATATTATTCAAGATACTTTTATTAAAGTTAGAAATAATATTGACTCTTTAAAAAATCCTATAAAAGCTGATAAATGGATTTTTCAAATTGCTCGCAATACAATGAACGATTATTTTAGAAACCAAAAGAAAGATTTAGAATATCAAAATGATAATACAGAACTTTCATACGAACCTAATGTTTTTGAAGACGAAGAAATTAATGTAAAAATTAAGACACAAAAAATGTCTGAGTATGCCGATTTTATAATAAAAGGATTACCCGAAAAATATAAACAAGCAGTTTTAATGGCAGATATTGAAGGAATGACTATGAAAGAAGTTGCCGAAAACCTAAACTTATCCGTTTCAGGAGCAAAATCAAGGGTGCAAAGAGGCAGGAAACTTATAAAAGAACTAATTTTAAAATGCTGCGAAATTCAAACAGATGTTTATGGTAATATAGTTGATTACGAACCTCATAGCTGTAATACTAAAAAAAAATGCTAAATTTTGCGTCCAATTTTAACTTTTTACGTCTATAATACGAAAGCAAAAAAGACTTTCATATTTATAAATGTAAATTTTTAAAATTATGTTAAAAAAAATCAAAGAAACAGTAAAAGAGAAGTATGCTCAAATAGTTGAGCAAAATCAAAACTGCGGATGCAGTTGTGGAAGTGATTTTACATTTCCAGACGGAAGTAAAGATTTTAGTAAAGATTACACAAAATTACAAGGGTATGAAAAAGAAGCAGATTATAATCTTGGTTGTGGTATTCCAACAGGTTTTGTGGAAATTAAAGAGGGAAACACTGTTGTAGATTTAGGTTCGGGAGCGGGGAATGATGTTTTTGTAGCTCGCAGACTTGTGGGAGATACGGGAAAAGTAATCGGAATTGATATGACCCAAGCAATGATTGATAAAGCAAATCGCAACAATCAAAAACTTGCTTATAAAAATGTAGAATTTCGTTTGGGAGATATTGAAAATATCCCGTTAGATGACAATACGGCAGACTTTGTTATAAGTAACTGTGTAATGAACCTTGTCCCAGACAAGGAAAAAGCCTTTTCAGAAGTTTACAGAATTTTGAATCAAAACGGAAAATTCAGCATCTCCGATATTGTTGTTTCAGGAAATCTGCCAGAAAAATTACGACAATCTGCCGAATTGTATGTAGGCTGTGTGGCAGGTGCAATAGATAAAAAAAAATATATTAATACAATAAAAAATGCTGGTTTTAAAACTGTTGAAATAGTTGAAGAGAAAAAATACATTCTTCCTGATAATCTTGTAAAACAATATCTTTCGCCCAGCGAATATGAATTGTATAAAACAAGCAATGCCGAAATTTTAAGTATAACAGTTAAAGGAGGAAAAAATGATTAAGAAATATATATATTCAATTTTATTACTATCAATTGTAATAACAGGTTGCAGGACAGAAACTTTAATGTTTAAAGAAAGTCAAAGCAAATACGATTTTGAAACTACTGTAAATATGGTTAAGGACACATTTTTAACAACAGGTTGGCTTGTTCCTTGGGAAACCGACATTCAAAAGCGATACATAAAAGAAGGATACTCTGATATGACAAAAGCAACTATTTTACCTATATGTCGCCCAGAAGGAGGTTATAATATTATACAACATGATAAATATAAGCTAATAACACCACTTATGCCATTACAAATTTCTGTATATGAGAAGCAAGACGGTAAAGTGTATATTTCTAGAATGAGAGTAAAAATGATGTCGAATATGATGAGTAGAACATCTCGCAAGAATATGAAATATAGCGGAAAGTTAGTGGAGGAAGTATTAGAAGGTGTAATTATAAAATAGAATTAACAAACAAGCCTATGCAAAAATTAGGCGTTTTTCATATCTACTTTACACTTTCTGTTTTTCTAATTAGCGTAGGATTTAAAACCCTACGCTAATGAATTGAAATTTAGATCATTATTGTGTTTTGATTTTATAAACAAATAAAAAAAGTGTAAACTACTTTTGGTTAATATGAAAAATACCAAAAATTAGCATTGAGTCCCCCTCCGACAAGCATCTTTTTGCCAAACTCGGCGTTGGATACAAATTTTAAAATCCTCATTTACAACGAGTAAACTCTGGTTGTAAAATTGGTATCCGCCTTGATTTTGACAAAAATACACTTGTCGGAGTGGACTCAGCATTGGCTTGTTTAAATTATAAATAATAATGAAACGACAAGGAATACATAAACCAACAATAGAAGATGCGATTGAAATAGGAGGAATTGAAACTTTACATCCTGGCGGTTTTGCTTTAACAAAACGAACAGCAGAACTTTGCAAACTAAAAAAAGGATTAAAAGTTCTTGATGTATCAAGCGGAAGAGGAACGCAAGCAATATATTATGCTCAAACTTACGATGTTGAGGTAACAGGAGTTGATATTTCGGAAGAAATGGTAAATTTTGCAAATCAAAGAGCCAAAGAAAAAAACTTGACTGATAAAGTTAAATTTGTGTTAGGCGACTCACAAAAACTGCCATTTGCCGACAACAGTTTTGATGTAGTAATAAATGAATGTGCAGTAGGAATACCGGACGATTCGCAAGCTGTTTTAAATGAAATGCAACGAGTTGTGAAAAAAGGCGGAGCAGTTGCCATGCACGAATCAACATGGCTAAAACCAATTCATGAGGATAAAAAAAATGAAATATCAGAACGATACGGAACAACTCCATTAGAATACAACGAATGGGTAGGTATGTTACAAAATGCAGGGATTTCTGAAATTATTACAGAATTGGAACAATGGTCTAAACCTGAAATGTTTTGGGATATTCGCAAAGATAGAAAAGTAACAAGCTACAAAAAAGTAATGACAAAAGCTGAAAAATCAAAAACCGTTCTACGAATAATGAAACAATACGGAATAAAAGGAGTTTTCAAAGTTTTTGAAAATGAAAAAATCTTTTTTAAAACAATATTTGAAGGAGAACTTGGATATTGTTTATTTAAAGGAGTGAAAAACTGAGCATATTATTTGCTATACGTTATTTTATGGTGTGGCTGTTGGCTTCACAAAGCGAAAGAAACTAAGCCAATAGCCACTGATTGCTACACTCTCATCATTATTTTACAGATTTTTACAACCAAATTAATTGAAAAATGAAACCCTCATTGAGGGATTTTATAGCTAACGTATTATAAAAACTTCTCCACACAAGATGATTAAAATAAATTTTAAACATATGAAAAAATACACATTAATAATATTGCTTTTAATTTTGTCAAATTCAATATTTGCACAGACTATAACCGAAAATACAGAAGTAAGTATTCTCTCTTGTTCACCAGGTTCGGAGTTATATGCAGCCTTTGGGCACAGTGCAATACGTTTTCAAGATTTAGACGGAAGAATAGATTACGTCTTTAATTATGGGAGTTTTAATT
>JAOZQN010000711.1 GCA_029932195.1 Bacteroidales bacterium
ATGAAATAACTAAAATGTCCAGTTTGACTAGTGAAATTTTTGAGGTCTGTAATTAATCTAAAAAACACTATTTCTATTGAAGAGAAAAATGAACTTATAGTCTTCTCATCTAATGAAATGCTTATTCTTGTTTCAAATATTTTAGATGTAAAAAAATACAAAGAAGTTAAAATTAAACTACAAAAAACAAACTTTGATATTTCTACAATTTGGCAACTTGTAAGCAAACAAATGACATATTTAATCAAGCAAAAAAACATTCAAATAATAAATAATATTAATCATGAAATAATTTTACATGCTGATAAAGAACTAATTACACGCATATTCACAAATCTACTTTCTAATGCTTTAAAATATTCAAATAACAATTCTAAAATAGAGCTTTTATATGAATTAACTGAGTCAAGAGATGTTAAATTAAGAATAAAAGACAATGGAGTAGGCATTCCCTCAGAAGACTTACCATTAATTTTCAAAAAATACAAGCAAGTATCTACGAATAGAAAAGAATACTCAACTGGCTTAGGTTTAACTTTTTGCAATTTTGCAGTAGAACTACATGGAGGAAAAATAGGTATTGAGTCGCAAATAAATAAAGGCACATGTGTTTGGTTGTATTTACCCAAAACAAAAATACGTAAAAAGAAACAGAATACTAATTCATATTTAACAAAAGCAACTCTTACTAAACAAGAAATTAGCGAATTAATAAAATATAAAAAATTATTACAAGAAACAAATATACATGAAACAACTGCACTTAGAAAAATTATTTCAGATATTAAAAACAATACTTCCACTAACAAGAAATGGTTAGCAGAGTTAAATAATTCAATATTTACATGTAACGAAAAACATTTTAAAGAAATAATAAATTTAATCAAAATATGAAAACATCTAAAATTCTAATTATTGATGATAATATTGAAATAATAAGTTTTGTGGTGGAAACTCTTGAAACCGAAGACCTTGGATATGTATTCTATCATGCAACAAATGGTATGAAAGGATTAATTGTTGCAGAAGAATACTTACCTGATCTTATAATCACAGACTGGGACATGCCAGGTATATCTGGTATAAAAACAATTATTTGTTTAAAAGAAAATAATGCGACAAAAGATATTCCTGTTATTATGATAACAGGAGCAATGATTACAAAACAAAACCTAAAAACAGCTTTTGAAGCCGGAGCTATCGACTATATTAAAAAGCCAATTGACCCAATTGAATTGGCAGCACGAACCAAATCAATGTTGCTGCTTTCTCAATACTACAAAGAAATTGTGGATATAAAAAATAGAGAACTCGTTTCTAAGGCAATGAGTATCCTACAAAACAACGAATTTAATCAAAAAATTATTGAAAAAATTAATAATCTTGAACAAAAATTAGACTCTAAAAGTGAAAAAATATCAGCAGAACTGAAATGTATAGAAAGAGAACTTTCCCTAAAAATAAAAGGGGAATCATGGGAGCATTTTAAAAATTATTTTCAAAAAGTTCACCCTAATTTTTCAAAGAACCTTATTGCAAAATTCCCAAATCTAACCCCTGCCGAACTAAGGCTTGCCACTCTACTTAGGCTAAATCTTAACACCAAAGAAATAGCTTCAATAACATTTCTTGCCACCACAAGTGTAAAAACCTCCCGAAACAGACTCCGTAAAAAAATGAATCTATCCTCATCAGACAACCTAACTACTTTTATATTAAAGTTTTAATACGACTTTTTTATTTACTTCAATAAGATATTCCAACGTGTTTTTTACACTTAGGAATATCTAAAAACATTGCCAAAACAACAACTGCTTACCTTTTGCTACCCTAAACAAAAGATACAACTTACCTTTTGCCACCCCACAGAAATAGATTAAAAGATTTTTTTGTCGTTATTTTGCAAAAAAGTTTAATTCTTAATTTATCTAATTACTTAAATGTTGCACGAAATATAGCTATAAATGATTTATTATTTTGATTTACAATAAATTAGGTATTGCATTTTTCATTAATCACCGTAGCTTAATTTTTATTATATTTTTGATTTTTTTAATTTATAACCAGTTTACAGTCAAATATTGTGATGGATAATATTTAACCAATTCAGTAGAGACGTTGCATGCAACGTCTCTACAAATAATTATGTAAAATTAATATCGTTTTGATTATCAATATTATAATTGAACGTTCAAATTAATATTCCATCACAATATCTGACTGTAAACCAATTATAACTTGCTGATTATTTGATGTAAATTTTTAGAATTTTCACCTTTTTATGTAAGTCATTAATATTGTGGTTATTTGTTTTTTGTGTAATATCTAATTGCTTGTTAAATAATTGATTAACATTGTGAAATGATTGTTTCGTGCAACATTTAAGTAATTATTGTAATCAATAGTCCGTTAAGCTTTTCTGCAATTAATTAATAAGCAATAAATATTCAACCGAACATTCTGAACCACAAATTACTGATTATCAGTAAAGTAATTATCAATTATTCATTTAACGAAGTGTTGTGTAATAATTTAATTCAGTCTGTAAATAATCCATTGATAAGCCCACCCCAACCCTCCCAAAGGGAGGGAGTTCTTTTTTTCATTTTTACCTTTCCCAAAGGGAAAGCAAAGCTCCCTCCCTTTGGGAGGGGTGGGGTGGGCTTATGGATTATCAATGGATTATTTACAGAGTGATTTAATTTCTATATTCAAAGGCACTCCTAAAAAAACAAAATTTGCATTTGTGAAACGTGCCTTATTCTGAAAACCTTGATTTTTGAATTTTCAGGAGTGTTTTCAAGTAAATCAAAGCATAATTGAGTCCACTCCGAGAAGTCTATTTTTGTCAAAATCAAGGCATAAATCTTTT
>JAOZQN010000712.1 GCA_029932195.1 Bacteroidales bacterium
TTACTTTTTTTTATCCTGATTTTAACATACTTACAGTCAAAATGAGAACTGCTGAGATTATATGTTGTTTCGTCAATAAAACCTTCTTTTTTCAATTCTTTAAGAATACCTAATTCGTCAATTTCTTCTGTGAAATATTTTGATAATATTTCTGTTTTAACTCCACATACAGAGTAATTTTCTATACCACGATATTTTGCATATCCACTTATTGCATCATCAACATCGTCTTTTGTTTTTAATTTACATACTTTTACATTGTCGTAAAAATAATTAAATGCTATCTTCTGCTCCGATTTTAGCGATTCTCCATAAGTATTATCTACTGTTATTTCTTCCTTCTCTTGACTATCCACTCCCACTTCTAACTCGTTCTTCATTTCATACTGCGAACAACTTACTGCTAACATTAAAGTTGCCAAAAATAACGCACCTACCTTCCTAAATTCTAAAAATTTAAACATAGTTTCTAATTTAAAAGATTTTTAATAAAAATAAGTTGCGAAAAAAAGAAAAAAAAATGAATAAACCAAATTCTTTTTGACATATTTTTCATTAAACCAATTTTTATCTATTTTTGTCTTTTAGAAAAAATTTAACAAACTAAACAAATTTATGAAAAAAATAACCCCAATTATTATTGCAATGCTTTTTATATTTGCCTGCAATACAGATAATAACAAACAAAAAAGTATGAAATACAAGTATCCACAAACCAAAAAAATTGACACGGTAGATAACTATTTTGGCACAGAAGTAGCCGACCCCTATCGCTGGCTTGAAGACGACAACTCGGAGGAGACAAAAGCATGGGTTACCGAACAGAACAAGCTAACATTCAGCTATTTAGATTCTATTCCTTTTAGAGATAAAATAAAAAACAGGCTTACAGAAATTTATAACTACGAAAGATACTCAACACCTTTTAAAAAAGCTGATAAATATTTTTTCTTTAAAAATGATGGACTCCAAAGTCAGGCTGTTTTTTATATTCAGGATAATTTGGAAAGTGAAGCAACTGTGCTTTTAGATCCAAATAAATTATCCGAAGATGGAACTGTTGCACTTTCGGATATTGAAATTTCTAAAGACGGAAAATATTTGGCATACTCAATAGCTCGCTCAGGTTCAGACTGGAACGAAATTTTTGTTAAAAATATTGAAACTGGAGAAACCCTCAACGACCATATTATGTGGGTGAAATTTTCAGGAATTTCGTGGTATAAAGACGGTTTTTTCTACAGCCGATACGCCGAACCAAAACAAGGAGACGAACTTACAACGGTAAACGAAAATCAAAAAGTATATTATCATAAAATTGGAAATCAGCAAGTTAATGATAAACTAACTTTTGAAAATCCTGCAAATCCAAAAAGAGGATACAGTGCATCGGTTAGCGAAAACGAAGAATTACTTATCCTTTCGGAATGGGAATCCACAAGTGGTAATGGTTTGTACTACAAAGAATTAAACAATAAAAATGCAGAAGTTGTAAATCTATTTACAGGTTTTGAAAACGACTACCGTGTTGTCGATTATATTGATGGTAAAATTCTAATTCAGACGAATTTGAATGCTCCAAAATACAAATTAATTAGCATTGATATAAAAAATGGAGGCACAGCCGAAACAGCAACAGACATTATTCCAGAAAAAGAAAACGTGCTTAGTAGCTGTGGAATTGGAAATAATAAAATTGTTGCAAACTACATGCAAGATGCTCATTCAAAAGTAGAAATTTATGATTTTGAAGGCAAATTTGTTCAAGAAATAGAACTTCCTTCACTTGGAACAATTGGTGGTGTGAGCATGGAAAAAAACGAAAATATTGCTTTTTATAAATTTACATCGTTCACAATTCCAGGCATTACCTACAAATATAATTTTGACAACAACACCTCCGAAATTTTCCGCAAACCCGAAATTGACATTGACCTTACTCAATACGAAACCAAACAAGTTTTTTACGATAGCAAAGACGGCACAAAAATTCCAATGTTTATTGTTCATAAAAAAGGCATCACGCTTGACGGCAACAACCCTACCCTACTCTACGGATACGGTGGTTTTAATATTAGCCTAACACCTTCTTTTAGTGTAACTCGCATGATTTGGCTTGAAAATGGTGGCGTGCTTGCCGTTACAAACCTCAGAGGTGGTGGAGAATACGGCGAAGAGTGGCACAAGGCAGGAACTTTACTCAAAAAACAAAATGTATTTGATGATTTTATTGCTGCCGCTGAATATCTTATTGCAGAAAAATACACATCGTCACAACGACTTGCTATTCAAGGAGGTTCTAATGGAGGACTTTTAATTGGAGCAGTTACAAATCAGAGACCAGAACTTTTTAGAGTTGCCTTGCCTGCCGTTGGAGTTTTGGATATGCTTAGATACCACCTATTTACAATTGGTGCAGCATGGGCTACAGATTATGGTTTGAGTTCGGAAGAAGAGCATTTTAATAATTTGTATAAATTTTCGCCTTTGCATAATATAAAAGAAGGTGTTGATTATCCCGCAGTTATGGTAACAACTGGCGACCACGACGACCGTGTTGTGCCAGCACATTCGTTTAAATATATTGCCACTTTACAAGCCAAACACACTGGAACAAACCCAGTTATGATAAGAATAGCAACAAAAGCTGGACACGGAGCAGGAAAACCAACCGCCAAAGTAATTGAAGAGGCAGCTGATATTTATTCTTTTATCTTTTTTAATATGGGAATTGAGTTGTAGTATAAATTTTAATTTTGATATTTTAGTCCACTCTGAAAGGTGGACTAAAATATATTTAAGTAGTGTGCCAAAAGTTTCTTAACAATAAAATTAGTGGCATGGACGCTTGAC
>JAOZQN010000713.1 GCA_029932195.1 Bacteroidales bacterium
AGGTATGAAATTTAGAGACTTATACAAATTTCAACAAAATACGTTATAATCAGATGAAAACAAAAATTTTGTCAAAGAATTAGAAATAATAAAATGCGTTGATGACGAAATTTCGGAAGCTATCGTTGATAACTGGAAAACAAACACGCTACTTGGTGAAGAAAGTAAAAAAGACCCGATGTATTTTGAGACGGACTATCTACCTTATAGAAATGAATTTGTTTTAAAAAAAGTGCGGAATAAAAAAAGAGAATATGAGAAAAAAGAAGTAGAAACAGAAAATTTTAAAAATTCATTGTCATTTTACCGAAAGTCAAAGGAATTATCAATTGGTGATTACAGGTCAATTAAAAGTTATCCTTATTTTGAACATGGAACTATGCAAAACCTTGTAGAAGATAACAATGTAAAATTTAGTTGGATTATATGATTGAAAAACACATAAATAAAGTAAATGTAAATCCATTTTTTTGTAGCTTAATTTTTCAAGCTTTTTATAATGGATATGAAACTAAAAAATGCTCAATACTTTTGCATTATTTAGTTTTACCTTTTGTTATGTATTCTGATATACGAGAAATATTTTCAAGTATTACAATTCGTAATAATTTGGAAAATGTTGTCAAATCAAACAAGGTAGCATTCGCCGACTTACAAGAAAGAGTATGGACAATGAAAAAACTAACAGATTTAACTTTAATAAATTTACACACACAACAAAAAATAACATTAAAAGTAAATATTGAAATTCATGAAAGCATTGATTATGAATTTTATAATGCTGATATTAAACAATATTTGCGTTCTGCATCGTATGTTGGTAAATTATTTAAAGGTGAAGATAAAACAGATATTTTTAAACATTTGAAAGTTATTTTATAATGAAATCATATATAAAAGGAATAGTGATTTTTAAAGATAGTAGTCCCGAAGGAAAAAGGGAATTAAAACTATCCAAAGGACTTAATATAATCACTGGTCATTCAAAAACAGGAAAAAGTGCAGTTCTTGATATTATTGATTGGTGTCTTGGTGTCAAAGACTGCACAATACCAAAAGGTGTAATAACTGATTTTGCTTCTTTATATGCACTTTTGATTGATTTAAACGGCAAAAATATTCTATTAGCAAGAAAAGACGAATATAAAGGGAAAAACTATTTACACTACGAAGAAGTTTCTAATGATTTAACAATTAAAGATATAAGTTTGTTAAATTTTAAAAAATCAAATTTTTTACGAATAAATGAAGCTCTGGAAAAAATCAATAAAATCATTGACTTAACCGTAAATCCTGAAAATTTGCCTATTGATGTTGAAAAAAAGATGCCTAAAACAAATATAAGAAGTGCATTGTCTTATGTATTTCAACATCAAGACATTATTAGTAGTAACAGTAGATTATTTTATTTAGACCCAATTTACACACATTTTCCTGTATTAGCGGGTTGGTATGGTGCTGAATATTATATTGTGCTTGATAGTATTGAGAAACTTCAAAAAAGAATTAAAATTTTAACAAGCCGACAGGAAAAGGCTAAAAATGATAATTTAAAACTTGAAAATAATTTACAAAACGCCCTTAGAAATTACTACAATTTGATAGGAAAAGAATATAACTCAAATTGGACAATTAAAGAATGCTTACATCAGATAAAAAATCTTGACAATTATAAAAAGCAAGAATACAGCAATAAATTACAAAATAGACAAGATGATATTGATATTCTAATTGAAAACCTTCTTTCAGAACAAATAAAATATGACAGACAAATATCTAAAATCAGAAGTCAATTAAAACAAGGTGATAATTATAAATTATTTCTTGATAAATACAAGCAACAATCAGATTTTTCGGGGATACAAACTGAATATTCATGTCCAATTTGTGGCAAAGAAAATGAAAAATTATCAATAGAAGCTATCGAAATTATTGAAGCCAAAGAATGGTTAAAACAAGAATTGGTGAGTGTTCCGAGACAAACAACAAAATTTGATACTGAATTGGTTAATTTAAGAAAAAAATCAAACGAATTAGGAAATCAAATAAAGATATTTCGCAAAGAATATAAAAAGAACAACGCTATTTTAGATAAAATTATAAAAGAGAAAAATATTAATGAGCAAAAACAAAAAGCTAAATGGAAAGTTATTTCAGAAACCGAAATATATAATGACAGAAAGATACAATTTGATGAAAAATATCTTGATGAATTAAAAGCAAATTTGAGCAAATTTAAAGAACGAAAAACGACATATAATGAAACAGAAAAATATGATACCGAGAAAAAAATCATTGAAACTGAAATGAGTAGAATTGTTGAAAAGCTTGATTTTGAGCATAAACCACCAGAGTTATATTTTGAATTAAAACCTAATAGACAAGATACTTTTAAACTTTATCATAACTCATTAGGGGACGAACGCATTTTTTTACGTCAAATTGGAAGTGCATCAAACGCTTTGGCTTGTCATATTGGATTATTTCTTAGCTTTTTAAATTATTTTTCAAGTCAGCCTAAATCAAAAGTTCCAAGTATACTTTTTTTTGACCAACCAAGTCAAGTTTATTTCCCAAGTGGAACGGATAACACAGATATTGAAAAAGTAGGTCAAATATACGAAACAATTTTAGACGAAATTGAAAGAATTGAAAAAGAAACTGGGATAATTCCGCAAATAATTGTCGCAGACCATATAAAAGATTTAGGTGATAAAACGGTAAAACTTTACGAACATTATTTTAAAGCAGATTGGCGACATGGAAAAGGATTAATATAGAATAAATGAAAAATATGGCTAATCGAGTAGGCGGTCGGCTACCGCAAAGTAGCCGATGCACCTCTCACACCA
>JAOZQN010000135.1 GCA_029932195.1 Bacteroidales bacterium
CAAAGGGAAAGCAAAACTCCCTCCCTTTGGGAGGGTTGGGGTGGGCTTATGGATTGTGGCTACCCACGTAAAGTTGAACAGCAATTGCACTCGTCAGGTGTTTTTCACCTGACGCTTTACAGGCGGTCAGGTGAAAAACACCTGACCGAGGCAATAAACTCCCTCCCTTTGGGAGGGTTGGGGTGCGCTTATGGATTGTCAATGGATTATTTACAGACTGAAGTTTTTTATAAATAATTTAATTTTAAGGTGTAAACCAATTCGTAAATCGTAATTCGTAAATCGTAATTGCCGTTTACGGCGTTATTCTGTTTTTTAGTAAGCAGTAACACCCAACTCATTGTGAGCTGTAACGGATTGCAAAGTTACTCACTTTTTTTTATACTCCCTAATTTTTACTATTGTTTTTTGTTAAAATAGCTTCTTTTTCATATCTTTTTTCGTAAACCAAAATTTGTTTAACAAAAATGGATACAAATTCTAAATGTATTTTAGTCTGATTAATTCATAAACAAGTAATTGTTCTCACAATTAATGTTATGAAAGGTCAAAAAGTGCGTCAGTATACTATTATGTTGTAAAACTTTGTTTTTTTAACAAAGTTTTTTATAAATAATTGAATTTTAAGGTGTAAACCAATTCGTAAATCGTAATTTGTAAATCGTAATTGCCGTTTACGGCGTTATGTATTGCTAACCGCAAAGTTTTATATTTGAAAAAATAGCGAGTTATTTAGAAAAAAAGAAATTGAGGATTGTCAATAATGATGTACATTTTAACATTGTAATAGAGAGTTTATGAATTAATCAGGGTTAGATTAGAAACAGAATAATCTTTCAAATTATTATATGTTTTGTTCAATGATAACTACTTTATGTCGGTAGTTTTGTGGAGTTCGAATCTTACTAAGAAACGCTACGTATTGGTGGTCAGTTAAATAATGCACTATTTAATTGTTTCATTGAAAATATATGTTCGATGAAATAATTAAAAACCAAAGCCAAATAATGTTCCTGTTTCGTCTTTATCGTGTAGTTTTAAGACTTTTTCGTCATCTGTAAATTTAATTGGAAGTCTATCTTTATCATATGGAACATCATCTTTTATTATTGTGAAAATATATTGCAAATCATAAGTTTCACAGATGTTTTTTGTTAGGTTTAACAATTTTAATTTTAACTTATTATCTTGATTAGCAAAAACATCATCGTGATATACAAAACGAAAAAATGATTGTTTGTTATAAGTTGTTAATAAGGCTAAATCAAAACAAACACAAAATAATTTACCGTAAGTAAATCCATCACCTTGTTGGGTTGTCAGTTTAGTATTTTGTTTGTTTTGAACTTTTGGTTCATTAAAATCTATGTTGTTTTTATTGTTAATACGAAGTGATAAAAGTGCAATTTCACTTAGTACTATTTTATAATACTCAGCAAATGCAGTTCTAATGTTCTTATATGTTTCGTTGGTATCTGTTGTATTAATTTCAATATTTATTTTTTCAATAATATCGTCTAATTTAGCTTTGTGCTTTTTTATTACCTTTTCTTTATTCCCTATTATATCAATAGCACCAAGTTTTGCTCTTAATGTTATAATTTCACTTTCTGCTTTTATAACTGTTTTTTGGTAAGTTTTAAATTTTTTAAATACGTCAGTATCTTGAATATATGATAATAACTCTGTTTTTTTTGCTTGTAATTCTTTTAATCCTTGATTTATATTTTTTTGCTCTTCTATTTTCAAAGATAAAGTTTCTCGTAAAAACTTATTTCGTTCAGTTGTTAATTTGTTATTAAAATTCAGTAGGTCTTTATATTCTTTTTTCAGTTGGTCTGGAAAATAGATTTGAGTTTCTTTGAAAATGCCTTCTATTTTAGTTAAATCAAATGCAAATTTATTTTTAATTGACTGATTAATTTTATTTATTTCAAATTTAAGATTATACGATTGAGTATTTAAATCACTTATTTTTTGTTCAATATCATCAACCAATGTATTAACATTTTCTTTATCTTGTCTGTAAAAATTAAAGCGATCTATTTCTTTACTTTTCTTTTCAATCTCTATTTCTTTGATTTGAATTTGTCCAACGATTTCGTCTTTTTCTTCTTTTTGAATATCAAAATCTTTTTCTTCTTCTTTAATAAATTTTTCAATATCTTTAATTTTACTATCTATCTTGTATTTCTCTTCAAGTAATTTTCCATTGAAGCCAAGCATATCAAACATAAAAGGCTTCCAATCAATATCTTTTCCTTTGAATTTAGTAAGTCTATAAATATCTTGATAATCTTGTTGCTTTCTTAAACTATAATTAGTAGCTCTTCTGAAATCATATGTTTTTTCTTTAAAAAAGTCAAAATCTAAATATTCAGATAATTGTTTTTTTGCTTTTTCAAAAGTTAAATCTTCAATATCCCAATTTTCTGGTGAAATAAAATCAGAAACACTTGTGTCATTTAATTTAAATGAAATTTTAGTGTTACCTTTTATATCTCTTTTTATTGTTAAAAACTGTCCGTTATTAAGTATTATTTCAAGAAAAAATACATAATCAATAAGTATACTTTGTTTGTCTTTCCCAATGTTTTTAAATAATTTATTAGACTTTTTTACGACTTTTTTAAGTAGTAGAAAATCAATAATATCAATCAAAAACGTTTTACCAAGATTATGAGCATGTTTAGTATTATCTTTTGTTTTTACATCAGCAAACACAACATTAAATCCAGTATTGAATTTAATATTCTTAAAATTTGCTTGATTTGTATATAGTTTGCTTAGTTTCATATTTTATATTCAAAAGCATCTATTGAATGATGGTATTCAATTTTGCCGAGTAAAAAAAGAAAATTTAAGGCATAAGGTGTTATTTCATTACTCTGATTACCAATTTTATTATACGTTAATTGAAGTAAATCATCGTAACTAATTACATTTTGGCTTTTAAATTCATTTATTAGAATTGCACTAATGTTTATCAATGAATAATCCAAGTTTAAATATTTTGTTGGTTTTATCATTATTTTTTTCCAATGTCACAGTTAAAATACATATAATGAAGAAAAATTGAAATGAAACGCTTTTGCCTTTTTAAGTCTTCATTTCTATCCTTGACATAATTATATAAATATATGAATACTTCTTCAAATGCTAAAAAATCATCTCTTTTAATTGTTATTATGCTGTTTAATTCCATTGCTATATCCAGATAAGTTTCAGATAGTTCTTCATTTATCGGATTTTGCAAGAAGTCATCTATTTGTGAAAAATATTTCAATGAATTTTCTTTCATCACATTATCAAAAAAAACCTTGCTTAATTTATTTTTCTCGTTTTTAATATCTTTTTCAATGAAACGTAAATCCGTTGCTATTTTATCAATCGAATGTTTTAATTCATGTTTTGATTTGTTAATTTCATTTTTGAAATTGACAACAAGTTCTTTTAAATCGGTATCGGTAAAATCAAAAGGCAGCGTGTATTTGTCTAAATCAAAAACGTCTCTTATTGCTTTATTTTGAGCCAAATGGCTATTTATAAATTCTTTTCCGATAATTTCAACATTATCAATTCCAACTTCTTTTCTAATTGTATCCACTAATCTAATTCCCTTTACACCAGTAAATTTTCTATTTGTAAAAAGTAAATAATTATCAATTTTATTATTAGCTTTTAGCTTCTTTAGTTTTGGAATTTCTTCTTTTTCAATTTTATTCTGAAAACTGTTATCCGAACAACTTGCAATAGGACTACTTACGTGTTTTGCCTGAATAATAAATTTCCCTTTCCAACTATCTTTTGATGATGGAAAATTCTCTGCTGTTCCAGTAAATATACCATCTCTACCTCCATCTTTTCCTTCTGCAAATTCAATTACACCTATTCCAAGAATTTTTTGGCAAATCATATTCACAAGACGTTCAAAGTCATCTTTTGATATATTTTCTAATCTATAATCCATATTGCAAAAATACTATTATTTTTATTTAAGTAGTGTGCCATAAGTTTCTTAACAATAAAATTTGTGTCAAATATCTTGGTCTATTCGGAGTGCGACTTTAAGTCGCACTCCGAATAAATTGGAGAAGTTTACAACTTAAATCTATTGTTCAGAAACTTTTGGCACACTACTTATTATGAAAATTATTATTCTTTTGGTTAGGCACAACATCTAAATTATTGTGAGCTGTAACGGATTGCAAAGTTACTCACTTTTTTTTATACTCCCTAATTTTTACTATTGTTTTTTGTTAAAATAGCTTCTTTTTCACGCATTTCCACATAAACCAAAGTTTGGTTAATTAAAAAATGGATACAAATTTTAAAAACATTGTTTTAAAATCTGTATCCAATTTATTATTTGATAAAAAGATATTTTTTGGAGTGGAATTATTTGGCGTTTTTCACGGGTGTCAAATTCAAGGCTTTTTTTATATTTTAGAATTGAAGTTTACAGTTGTAAATGAGCATTTTAAAATATTAAAAGTAACGACGAAGTTGGCACTCGTGAAAAACGCCAATTACTTTCTATTTCACAAAAATTATCTCTTCCACCAAAACATTATTATTAGTAACGAGTTTTACAAAATAAATTCCTTCTTGTAAATTATTATTTTCAAATGTTATTTGATGATTTCCTTTTTCTAATTCATTATTAATTAATGTATTAATTTTTACTCCTCTAATATCGTAAATTTCTAACTTTACTTTTTGAGTTTGTGGCAAATTAAATTCTATTGTTGTGTTTTTTGTAAATGGATTTGGAAAACAAATTATACTATTCTCATTTTTAGTATTTTCAATGTTTACTTGACTTTCTTCTACGGTAAATTCTACTGCTTCTATTTTTGAGATATTATTAAAATCGGTAACAACAAAATTTATATCCCAAGTTCCAATTTGTGTAGGAGTTCCGCTAAAAATTCCTGTTTCGCTCATTTCCATGCCAAGGGGAAATGGTTGCGAAACAAATTGTAACTCCGAATTACTCGGATTATTTGCATTTGAAATATCTGCAATTGTATAATTATGTCCGCTACCATCAGAAATTCCTGATGCCCAGCTTAATCCGTTAGTTATTCCTTCTCCATAGAAAAGTTCTATTTCTCCCGAAGGATATATTGTAACTGCCACATTTACATTTACATCTGGTTGGTCGTATAAAGAAGTTGCCCACCTAAAAGTTGCTGAATTTTCGTCTCCTTCGTAAAAAAGCCCGTCGTTGTATTCTGGATAAATCATTAAATCTGAGGCAAATACCGAAATAGTTTTGTTGCTTGCAATTGCTTCTTCATTTCGCAAATAAGTAAAGCTCTGGTCAAAAAGAAGTGAGCCGTCTGTGCTTACAAATAGTTGATTATAAGACTGTCCGTAAAAAGGAAAATCAAATTCTAAATCTTGTAAAGCAAAACCGTCGTCATTACTATTTGGTGTGAGTTGTGTGCTTGTTATATTTGGAAATGAAGCAGATAAAACCTCTTCTTCATAATTTAAAGAAATTCCCCAATTGTAAGGTGAAACACCTCCCGAAGCCAAAAAATCTTGAGAATAAGCATCGTATTGTATTCCATTTTCTAAAATATTTGTTTCAATTACAGGAGCATCAAAATCAATAGAACCATTTGTCCACAAGTAAGTAACATCATTATCTACGACAGAAATATTGTGCATATCCGAAATATATTCGTCGCCAGTTTCTACATCAGTTACCGAAAAATCAACTACCTCACCACTTCCATATCCGTAATCATCGCTTTCATCAATTGCAAGAAAAAAACGGACATCTTCACCAGCTTCAAAGTAGCTCAAAAGTTGTGTAATATCAAGAGTAATTTCTATTGGGGAGCTGTTATCGCCTCGCATATTATGTTCTCCTCCTTGATTATTAAAAATAGGAAATGAAACTTCGTAGTCTGGTGTAGTTGCTGACAAATTAGTGGAAACACCAGCTTTAATTTCAACCATATTTCTAACATTATGGCTCATTTTTACTTTCATAATGGCACTTGGTGTGTAAGTTTCTCTAACATTTATTGAATAAACTTTATTTTCAAAAATGCCACCATTTGAAACAGGTTCGGCAAGCAATTTATACATTACATAGGCTTTGCCACTGTTTTCCCACCATTCTCCCCAGCTGTTTACCATAATTACTGCTCCAATTTCCCAATCCTTCATATCTACAACTCCATCGTCATTAATATCCACATTATTAGTGTATTGCCCATCGTTATTAAAATCGTATTGAATGTTGTCGTCCCAACCAACAAAAGTCATTGCATGATTTACAGATGAACCCCATTGATGCACAATAAATTGACTTGTAGAAAACTCTTCGGTTACTCCTGCAGCAAAATTCACAATTCCTCCAGTTTCGGAATCGTCTCCATGATTATAAAACCAATATTTTAAATCTTCCAAACCTTCGGGAGTGCTAACATCAATGCTAAATTGCTCTACAACACGATTTTCCATTCCATCTTGATAAGCATCATATCCACTCATCCAATAATTTGCATCTTGATACAAACCACCATACTCGGCAATTGTTGGGCAACCATTTGCGGCAACAATATCCCAACCGTCCCAAAACCACGAGCCATTTTCTCCACTTCCTGCGTTCAAAAAGTTATAAGTATAATGTGTAGGATATTGATTATCAGGAGCATTAGCATAGGTGTCTCTAATTCTATTCATTTCGTAGGTGTAGTTGTAGGCTATTCCGCTTGCCTGTGCACAACAACCGTCTGTTTGGCTAAAAATAGGGCGAAAATACTGATTTTCAGAATTATCCAAAGAAGATGGTAAGTCTTTACTTTTTCTATTTACATCAATTTTTAATTCTGGAATCTGCCTTATTTTTTCAAGTTCCGATGAGTTTGGAATTTTCCAGCCACCAGCAATCCAAGGTTCTGCCGTTTTATCTGGATTTACATTAACAAGCTGTGCATTAGATAGTAAGACAGCAAAAATAAGGATTAAAATAAAAGATAATTTTTTCATACGATAAAAATAGTTTTAAGTTTTGAATTGCGACAGTCAAAGGGTGATTTAAAATCACTTTTGACTAATTAGTATGCGTCCATAAAGTCCGTAAGGACGACCTATTGATAACCCACGATGATAATCGTGGGCTGCAAATAAGTTAGTTCCAAAAATATTGTAGGTCTAATTCGTAAAAAAGTCGACTTTGTGGATGCACACTAATTATGTCTAATTAAAATAACTAACTTTTAGAGTAATAAAAAACAAAAAGTTGCATCTTTATTTTTTTGATTATAACTTTTTTTATTGAAGATGTAATATACACGTTAGTAAGTGTATTCCCGACTTACTAACGTCTAAAACTACAAATAACACAAGTCAATTAACTTTTTTTAACTACATACAATTGTCTTAAAATAACAAAGTTATGTTATACACAATTATATTTATCATAAAAAACTTGACTTTTACATTCTTTATAACGTTATTTGCAGTTGTAAAACTAAAACAAAAGTTGTATAATTAAATAAACAGTTTAACCAATTAAAATCTATTGTTATGAATTTAAAAATCAAATTATTACAGGTCTGTTATTCCGTGTTTTTTGTAGGAATTTTAATATTTGCACAGTTGAGCGTGTTTGCTCAGGAGGGCGATAAAACAGAGTCGCCGTATTTTTTCGTAACATCGGACAATTCGGAGACGGAACAAATGCCTCTGTTGTCAACAGATGTGAAGGTGGAAATAGTGGGAGTAATTGCAGAGGTTCATGTTCAGCAAGTTTATAAAAATACTGGAAATGAGGCTATTGAAGCAATTTATGTTTTTCCAAGTTCAACCAAAGCTGCTGTTCATAAAATGAATATGCAAATAGGAGAACGGACTTTAGAGGCTAAAATTTACGAAAAAAAGAAAGCTAATAAAATATATAATGATGCTAAAAAACAAGGAAGAACAGCAAGTTTGTTGGAACAAGAACGTCCTAATGTCTTCAAAATGAGTGTGGCAAATATTATGCCTGGCGATACTATAATCACAAATTTGTATTATACAGAACTACTTGTTCCCGAGTCTGGTGTTTACGAATTTGTTTATCCAACGGTTGTTGGTCCAAGATATTCAAATTATGAAAATACTACTCAGGTTAGTGAGGATTTTGTTTCAAATCCATACACTCAGGAGGGGGTAAAACCACTTTATACTTTTGATATTGAGATAGATATTGATGCAGGAATGCCTCTCAATGGTGTTAGTTGCGAAACTCATAATTTTAATATGAATTTTTCTAATAAAAATAAAGCTATTTGCAAATTAGAAAAATCGGATAAATTTGAAGGCAATAGAGATTTGATTTTCAATTACAGTTTAATTGGAAACAAAATTAATTCGGGCTTATTGATGTTTGAGGGAGAGGACGAAAATTTCTTTTTATTGATGATGCAACCGCCAAAACGGGAGGAAATTAGACAAATTCCACCAAGAGAATATATTTTTATAATAGATATTTCGGGTTCTATGGGGGGATTTCCTATTGATGTGAGTAAAAAACTTATTTCGGAATTGTTGAATAATCTGGATAAAAGAGACCGATTTAATATAATATTATTTGCTGGTTCGTCTTATTTGTTGTCGGAAAAATCGTTGCAGGCAAACGAGGAGAATATTCAAAAAGCAATGGACGAAATAAAACAACAAAATGGTAGTGGAGGAACAGAACTTTCTGCTGCCATAAAGCGAGGTTTGGATCTTGAATACGACGAACAAATGTCTCGAACTTATGTGGTTATTACTGATGGATATATAAGTCAAGAAGCTGAAACTTACGAGCTTATAAGAGACAATCCTTCGCAGTCCAATTTTTTTGTTTTTGGAATAGGTAGCTCTGTAAACAGGTTTTTGATAGAAGGAATTGCCAAAGTAGGAAAGGGTGAACCTTTTGTTGTTACAGAACAGTCGGAGGCTGCCGAAAAAGCAAATCTTTTTAGAGAATATATTGAAAGTCCCGTGCTTACAAACATAAAAGTTGAATTTGAGGGTTTTAAGGCTTATGATATTATTCCAGTTTCCTATCCCGATGTTTTTGCCGACCGCCCAATATTGGTTTATGGAAAATGGGAAGGAAATCCGAAAGGTAAAATAAAAGTTAGTGGTTTTACGGGTAAAAATACTTATTTACAAGAGTTTGACGTTCAAAAAATATCTAATCCCAATTCAAATGAGGCTTTGAAATATCTGTGGGCAAGAAAAAAAATAGAATTATTAGACGATTATGCTTCGTTTGTTAGTTATTACGATAATAAAGAAGAGGTTACGGATTTGAGCTTAAAATATAATCTTTTAACAAAATACACCTCCTTTGTAGCAACTGACAGCATAGTTAGAAATACTGGTAATTCTGAAACTGTAAAACAACCAATACCTTTGCCAAAAGGCGTTAGTAATAATGCAGTTGCCAATAATCAGATGGTTTCAGAAATTATTAATATTGTTGAGGACAATGTGAAAATTGAAAGTGAATTTGATTTTGAAATAGAAGAGGAAGATGTTGAATTTACTGATACAGATTTTGAAGTAGAAGAGGAAGACGAGTCGGAAGAGTTAATATCATTTATGTATGTTGAAAAAATGCCAGAATATCCAGGAGGTCAGATGGCTATAGAACAATTTATTGCAGAAAATGTTGAATATCCAAAATTAGCAATAGAAAATGATATACAAGGAACAGTATATGTTCGTTTTGTTGTAACAAAAGATGGTAGTATTGGCGAAGTTCAGGTTGTGCGAAGCGTAGATAAATTATTAGATGACGAGGCAATTAGGGTTGTAAAAATGTTACCAAATTTTAAACCAGGCATGCAAAGAGGAAAGGCAGTTGCTGTTTGGTACACAATTCCTGTTAAGTTTATTTTGGAAGAATAAATAATATAATTAACTAATTTTCAATTTATTAGCGTATGGTTTTAAATCCTACGCTAATAAAAAAAACAGAAAGTGTAAAGTTAATATAAAAAACGCCATATTTTTATTGTTTTATCCACTTGCCACTTTCTATAATCTTACTGTTATCTGTTATTTTATAAATATAACTACCTTTTTGTAAGCTACTTATATCTATTTTTGTGGTATTGCTTATTAGCTCTTGATAAAAAACTTTTTTGCCCTCCATATTATAAAATTCCACATTGCAATTGCCCACCTGCACCGCTTTTTGGATAGTTAGTTCTGTGGTAGCAGGGTTTGGATAGAGAATAACTTCTTTGGCTTTTTGTTCTGATGGCTCGCCGTTTATGTGGGTTATGTTGCCGTTGGGGTCAAGTTTTAGAAAATACATATCGTAGTCATAACTATTTGTATTATCGGAACGGGTAGAAGAAATAAAACAACCACCGTCTTCGGTAGCAATTATATTTGTTGCATTATAGTAAGCATCTCCCCCAATTATTTTTTGCCAAGTGAGTCCAAGTGAGTCGTTTAAGTTATTTACACACAACCATGATGGCTCTGTTTCATAAGGGTTCGGAGAAAAATTGTAAGTGCCAAGCATGTAAATATTATTTTTATCTATAAAACTTAAATTATCCCAAAAAGCAAGAAATTCATGACCTTCGTGTTCATTACGAAATGAATAATACTCTGTATTGTGTGTAGTATCTAAAATGCTAACAGATAAATCAGTATCTGTTTTATTATTGCTAATAATATAAGTGGTATCCGAGAACCAAAAACTATTACAGCCATTTAAGTTAAGTGCCCCCATCTGATGTTTTTCTATAACATTAAATTCAGTATCTATTTCTAAAGCCGAGTATACTGTAGTAAGTTCAAATAAATAATATCCACTATTATTTTCCTTTTCTAAAATATCAAAAAAATTAATAAACCGATTATAATAATAAAAAAAAGCGGAGTTTAATAATGTCCCATCTATATTAATTTTGTATATGTAGGTGCTATAAGAATTATCACTATTCTTTAAGCCTCCATGTATTAATATTTCAGAATTAGAATTAAATTTTGCTTTTGCTGTAAGTATTTTCTTATTCAAAATAATTTTCTTATTCCAAATAATATTAAAATCACTATCTAATCGTATTATAAAAGAGTGCATTTCATCAAAATTATCTGCATACACAGAACCAATTACAATATAATCATTATTTTCCGTATTGATAATATCCGAAAAAACAGTATTTTCTTCGGTGTTAAAATATTTTGTATTTAAGATTTCTCCTGTTTGGCTTATTTTGGTTAACATAGAATTATATTCTATACCATTATTTGTATGTGTAAATTCTTGCGAGCAAATAACATAATCCCCATTACTATCAATTATTAAACCAGTAGGACGTTGGGCGTTGTCGTGGTCTAATAATAATTCAAATGAATTTTGGGAAAAAGAATTTAAAAATAAAAATACAAATAATATAATAAATGTTGTTTGTTTCATAGGAAATTACGTTTTTAAAGCTTAGTTTTTTTTATAAAAAAAGCAAGCAACTTTTTATAAGTAACTTGCTTTTTATTTCTTTTTCATTAATCAACATGATGAGTAGGTACTGTATGAAATAAACCATAAGTAAAATTACCTTCGTGCATTATAGGAAAATATTCTTCACCTGTAGGCATCATATTCCACCATAAATCTACGCTTATAAATTGTTTCTCTTCGTCTATATTATAATAATTTTGCATAATATTAGCAGTAGTGAAAACTCCATCGTAGTAAAAATTCATTTCGGGAACAGTTAAGGTTTGACTCCATGTTCCGTTAGGGTCAATATTTCCACTATATTCATAAAACATATAGTAATACATATAACATGGGTCATCTGATTCTAAATTTCTTAATTCATCATAACCATTAGCACTAATATTATATCTGGTTTCTATATCTGTAAAATACCCACGAACAAGAGAAGCAGAATTTAAGTGATAGTTTACTTTGCGTTGTATCAGGTTTGCAGCCTCCATATAATGATATTCCTCTGTAAAACCCTTGGGAGAATTTAGAACAGATTTTTGTAAATTTTGTTCTCCAAGTAATATTTTTGCTTTTATTTTGTTATTTTCAAAAAATACATCTATTAAATAAGTTTTGCTTTCAATATTTAGCTCTTCTACTTGTTCTGTTAATTGAAAATATACATTTCTAACATCATTAAATAACAATTCACTATTATTTGAATTAATATCAAAATTTACAGAGTCTATTTGATGATTTATTAATTCTACTTCTTTATCTAAAATACAATAACTATAATTAAGCAACGCTTCCACGAGCCAAACTGCATCTTCTACACTAATTTCTTCTCCGCTTTTTTGTTGGTTCGGGTTTTCTACTTTTTCTTGAAAGTCTAAAATGCGCTCCAAAACTTCATCGCTTGTTGTTTCCAACTCTACTTCTTTGTTGCAACTACTAAATGTTATTAAAGTTACAAAGATAACTAACTGAAGTTTCTGACTTTCTAAATCGGTGATAATAAAATTGTTAGAAATAC
>JAOZQN010000136.1 GCA_029932195.1 Bacteroidales bacterium
ATTTTTTTAATAATATTTTCTCTCTTTCCTCTTAATTTTTTTAATTCCTTTCTATCGGCTTTCGTTTTATTTATTTTTTCTGCAAGTCGTTTTATTTCCTTATTTACTTTTTCAAGTTGTTTTTCGATAGTTTTTTTTACATTCTGATTTTTATGTGGTTCGTTCTTACCACTTTTCTTTTTGTTTTGCCAATTTCTATCATTTTTACTGTTACTTTTTGTTCGGTTGCTATTCTTTTGCTCTGTTTTTTGTTTCTTTTTATGTGCAAATTGGTTAAAATAAGTAGTTCCAGAGTAAACAAGAGTTCCAAGAAGTAATAAAAGTCCAATTAATTTTGTAATAAATTTTATGTTTATTGTCTGCTTATTTGTAATTGTAGTTGTATTCATTTTGTAAATTTGTAAGAAAACAAAGATAAAGAAATAATTTATTTTTTTCAATAAAAAATAGAGAAATAATTTTATTTTTGTATTTTTACATTTTAAAACAAAAATAACTTTTGAGAGTATATCTGTAATAAATAACATCGGATTTTTGATTTACGAATTATGTTAATAAGCAAAGTTTCATAATATAGAAAAACAAGGCATTGCTAATTGTGGATTGCAAACTATTATATACAGAATTAGGTTAAAATCTTTACTTTTTGTATTTTGTAATCAAGTAATATAGAACCTAATAAACAAATAAACCTTTTTTAGTATAACTCAAAATGAAATTAAATAAATTTGAAATATTATCTTACATCGTCTTACTTTCTGTTGTTATTGGGGGCGTTGTTATTGCTTTTTTCTACACAGAATATTTGTCAAAATATACAAAAGAAGATGGAATATTAGAATATTCTACAGCAGTTTTTTTATTTTTTGGAGCAATTTACTCTTTGATAAGGTTTGGGAAAAATGTAAAGAAAAAAAATATATTGATAGCTCTAACATCAATCGGATTTTTTCTGGCATTGCTCTTTGTTGCAGGCGAAGAAATATCGTGGGGACAGCGGATTTTTGGAATAGAATCAAGCGAATATTTCAAAAAACAAAATACTCAGAGTGAAATGAATCTCCATAATTTGAAAATTATGGGGGTAAAAATAAACATGCTTATTTTTGGTAAAATGTTAAGTTTTGCTCTTGCTGTTTATTTTATGTTAGTTCCATTTTTATATAATAGAATTAAATTTATTAAACAGTTATTAAATAAGTTAGGAGTGCCTGTGGTAAAATATCATCATAGTATAATTGCTGCAATAGCTTCAATTTTAATATTTTTGATACCAACAGGAGTAAAGTGGGAAATTTTTGAATTTGCATTCAGCCTTCTTATTTTAATGATAATAATTTATCCAACAAACAAACAAGTTATTGGATAGTCTTTTAATGAACAATGAACAATGAATAATGAACAATGAATAATGAATAATTGGCTTTCGCCTGATAATTAAAATATTGCGTAGCGACATTATTCATTGTTCATTATTCATTGTTCATTATATTATAAAAGATTATTCATTGTTCATTGTTCATTATTCATTATTCATTATTCAAATTGATTAAATTTATAAAAAACATATATCTCAATAGCCGATTTTTCTTGTATATTATAATAAATATTTTTATTTTAATTATGGGGAGTTTCTTAGACCTATTTTTTGTAATCGGAAAAATGGCAATAATTGTATTTGCTGTTCTCGTGTTGTTAGATATTTTATTATTATTTAATAATTCTAAAAAAGTATTTCTCGCAAGCCGAGATACTCCACAACGTCTTTCAAACGGCGATAATAATGATATAAAAATATCAGTAAAAAGCAATTTTTCAATACCTGTTAGCATAAAAATAATTGACGAGATTCCACATCAATTTCAAGTTCGTGATTTTGAAATTAATGATAAGTTAGCTCCCAAACAAGAAAAAAAATATCAATATACATTAAAACCAGTAGAACGAGGAGAGTATAGCTACGGTAAACTTAATATTTATGCCCGAACAAAATTGGGATTAATTAGCAAAAGATTTATTTTTAGTGAAAATATAGAAGTTCCTGTATATCCGTCGTTTATAACTATGCGGAAATACGAACTGCTTGCTATTTCCAACAAACTTACCGAAGCAGGAATAAAAAAAATTCGAAAAATTAGTAATAGTAAAGAATTTGAGGAAATAAGAGAATACGTTCAAGGCGATGATTTTAAAATCATAAATTGGAAAGCAACTGCAAGACGAATGCATCTTATGGTAAACCAATATCAGGACGAAAAATCGCAGCAGGTTTACAGTATTATTGACATGGGTAGAACAATGAAAATGCCTTTTGATAAAATGTCGTTGCTGGATTATGCCATAAATTCGAGCCTAATTATCTCAAAAATAGCAATTCTGAAAAAAGATAAAGCTGGTTTAATAACCTTCTCTAAAAATATACATAATGTAGTAGCATCGAGTCGTAAAAACACACAAATGACTACCATATTACAAACCCTTTACAAACAAGAAACTAACTTTTTGGAGGCAAACTACGAACTTCTCTACACAACTGTCAGACGAAATATAACAAAAAGGAGTTTGCTGCTTTTATACACTAATTTTGAAGGACTTACATCTCTGGAAAGACAGCTAAAATATTTTAAATTACTATCAAAAAATCATTTGCTTGTGGTAATATTTTTTGAAAATACAGAAGTGAAAAAATTATTGAATAATAAAGCAGAAAATACTGAAGATATTTATATACAGACAATTGCAGAACAATTTGCCTACGAAAAAAAACAAATAATAAAAGAACTCAAAAAATATGGAATACACTCAATACTTACCGAGCCTAAAAACTTAACAGTAAATACAATTAATAAATATTTACAACTAAAGTCTGTAGGACTTATTTAATAATAATGATAAGGGTAATTAAAAATTAAATTTGAGAATTACTACTAAAAAATTAATTTTGCAGGAAAATAAAAATATGACAAAAAATTATCTAAATTTCATTTCTGACAAACATCTGATGTTCTGCATTGACAATTTGCATAAAGCTTATGTGAAAGCAAAAAATGATATTTCAAGAAAAAAATTCAATAAAAATAAAATTGATACAATTAAGCTAACTTTTGACTCAAAATTTAACGAACTTGATGAAAATACGCTAATTAAATCTGAAATAACAAGACAAATTGATAAATCAATTAACAATGCAATCGGAACATTTCACGAAGAAATTTTAGGTGGAATTAAAAATTTTGAAAAAGGAAATTTAGACGGATACGATATTAAAGCTAAAAATAATACTCTTTTTGCTGACATTAAAAATAAACACAATACAATGAATAGCAGTGCGGCTGAAAGTTTATACCAAAAACTTGAAAAATTTGCGGTAAAATATCCTAAATCAAAATGCTACTGGGTTCAAATTTGGGCAACAAAAAGCTTTAAAGAAAACTGGAAAGGAAAAATTAACGGAACAGATTACGAACATAAAAGAGTATTTAAAATCTCTGGCGACCAGTTTTACAAGTTATTATCAAAGCGAGAGAATGCTTTATTTGAATTATACAAAATATTACCAAAAGCAATAGATGATTATTTGAACAAAAATAAAAATGCTCCTAAAAAGACTGAAAATTCAGCACTTTCTGAAATTTCAAAAAGTGCTGAGAAATATAAACGAACGATTTTAGACGATATTACTTTTGAAAATTTCAGTTATTATTTAGGATTTGATAAACTTGAATAATACTCATTTAAAAATTTAACTATCGAATATCCTATTTCTTGTCCTAAATTACACGGAACTGCATTTCCAATTTGCTTATATTGCTGAGAAACAGAACCTTCAAACTTCCAATTATCAGGAAAGGTTTGAATTCGTGCATATTCTCTAACTGTAAATGGTCGAGTTTCGTCAGGATGGCAGCGTTCTGTCTGTTTTTGTGCGGGACTACAAGTTAAAGTAAGACTTGGTTCGTCCCAGCCAATTCTTCTTGCCATTCCTGTTTTTCCTCCGCCTAAGTAAAAACTTTTGCCCATATATTCTTTTTGAGTTTCAAGCGGTAAATCTCGCCAATATCCTTTTGGTGGAATTAAGTCTAAAACTTCCTTTTTATGTTGCGGATAACTTGAACCGCCAGATTTAGGAACATCACAATCATATAAATCTCCTTTTTTTAAAGCATCTTCTAAATTATATATTTTAATATGCGGTGTTGGATAAGTGTATTTTAGATCAATATCTTTGCGAATTCCAACTAAAATTAAACGCTCTCTTTTTTGCGGAACGTTATAATGGATTGCCTTTAACACTTTTACAGGAACAACATTATAACCAATTTCATCTAAAATAGACATCATACCTTGAATTGTCTTTCCTCCATCGTGAGAAAGCAAACCTTTAACATTTTCTCCGATACAAATAGGCGGATTTACTTCTTTTACAACTCTTGCAAATTCATAAAACAATGTTCCTCTTGCATCTTGAAAACCTAATCTGTTACCTGCATAACTAAAAGACTGACAAGGAAATCCACCTGTAACGACTTCAACCTCATTCTTATACTGAGTGAAATCAAAAGATTTAACATCGCCCTCCAAGACATTCCAGTTTGGTCTATTTTCTCTTAGTGTTTTACAAGCCCATTTGTCTATTTCATTAAGAGCGACACATTTAATTCCTGCTTTTTCTAAGCCAATAGCCAAGCCTCCTGCTCCTGCAAAAAGTTCTAAAACTTTAAATTCTTTAACAGGAGTAACCGAATTATCAACAGTATCAATACCCTCACCTGAAATTAAATTAGAAAATAAATTTAATTGTTCCTTTTTATAAACCCTATAATTACTGATAGGTTCACGAACTGCTGATAATTTACCAGCTCTATCCCATCTTCTGAGCGTTTCTTTACTTTTTCCTAAGACTTCTGATGCTTCTGAAAGCGAATAATATTTTTTCATAACCACATTATACAACATTAAACAATGGTTACAAAATTAAACAAAAAAAAGAACTTTCAAAAAATAATCTAAAAAAAATACGATAAACATAAAAATGACAATAATAAACAGCTGATAACTTGATTTGTAAAATAAAAATGTAACTTTGTCGCAATGAAAAATAAACTCTTATCATTGTGCTTGCTGTCATTCATTTATTTTGTTTTTTGTTTCGCCTGTGGCTCACAAAAAAAACAAAATAAATGCCCGCCACAAGGCACATTTCCGTTAAATTTTTAATTGATAATAGTAGTTTATTGAAAGATTAACATTGTTTTAGAGAAGTTTTCTTACTGATAAATAAAATTGGATTAAAATTTGTAACTAAATTTATTAAAGTTTTTTTGTTTTATCTATTTTATTTTTTTACTTTTGATAAAAGTTTTGGCGTTTTTCATGAGTGTCAAGTTCAAGGCTTTTTTGAAATTTTAGAATTGAAGTTTACCTCTGTAAATGAACATTTTAAAATTTCAAAAGTAACGAAGAAATTGGCACTCGTGAAAAACGCCAAAGTTTTGTATGGTTTTTTTAACATTATATATTTTATTAAAAGAAGAAGGTGTTTTAACTCTATTAAAAGCAAATTAATTTTTCAATACTAAAACCAACACTTACATTAAATAAGCAAGATGAGACGAATAATAAAAGGTGGAGTAGTAACAGTAGAAGCAACTGAGGATACTCCAAAACTTATTTTAAACCCACATAAAAAAACGGTTCTAATTGAAGGTTCTTCTTTTCCCGAGGATGCGGTGGAATTTTATTCTTATGTAATTCAATGGGTTGTGGAACATACTAAAAAATTTGAAGGACAATTCAAATGTGTGTTTGATTACACAATATTAAGTTCGGCTTCAAATAAAATGGTATTTGAAATACTCTTAAAATTAGAAAAATTGAAACAAAACGGCAAAGATATTTTGGTTGAATGGAAATATTCATCTTTTGATGAAGACATGTATGACGAAGGAAAAGGTTTTAAAGATACACTGACGCTTGTTTTCAATATTATAAAAAAAGATGAATTTTAAGGACGGAAATATTAGAAAAATGGAGGTAGAAAACAATGAAATTGTAAACTACTTTCTTCCTATTGCTAATGATAAAATTCTACTCAATGATTTGATAGGTAAAGAAATAGAAATTAAATTTGAAGGTAGAATAAATTGTATAAAATGTAACCAACAAATTAAAAAAACTTTCGCACAAGGCTATTGTTATAAATGTTTTGTAAGCTCTCCTGAGACAGAAGCATGTTCAATTAGTCCCGAAAGATGTCAGGCACACAACGGAATAGCAAGAGATTTAGAATGGGCAAACGAGTATTGTGTTCAAGACCATTTTGTGTATCTTTCGCTAACAAGCCACGTAAAAGTTGGTGTTACACGACAAACAAATATCCCATCTCGCTGGATAGACCAAGGGGCTGTAAAAGCCATAAAACTTGCAAAACCACCATACCGTGAACTCGCCGGGCAAATAGAAGTAGATTTGAAAAAGTATTTTTCGGATAAAACGAGTTGGCAGAAAATGCTAAAATGCGAAATTACTCCCGCAAATTTACTCGCAGAAAAACAAAAAGCCGCAGGACTTTTAAGAAACGACCTAAAAAAGTATCTATCCCCAGATAATACAATTTACGAAATAAATTATCCATTAGCAACGCCACCAGTAAGCGTAAAATCTATTAATTTGGATAAAACTCCAGAAATAAAAGCAACTCTCATTGGTATAAAAGGACAATATCTAATTTTTGATGACAATAGAGTTCTAAATATCAGGAAGCATAACGGATATTTTATAAATATCACAACACGCTAACAGGTCTTGCAGACGCTGTTAGGTGGTGAGCTAAGCGTTAAAACCCGCCAGCGTCTGCAAGACCTGACGGCGTTTGTAATCTAGTCATTCAAAATAGCTTCAATTCCCGGAAGTTTTTTGCCTTCCATATATTCTAATAACGCACCGCCACCAGTGGAAATATAGCTAACTTTATCTGTTAAATTATATTTTGAAATTGCTGCAACAGAGTCTCCTCCACCAATCAAACTGAATACTCCTTTTTTTGTAGCTTCGGCAATTGCTTCGGCTAATTTTTTAGTTCCTTTTTCAAAAGAGCTCATTTCAAATACGCCAACAGGACCGTTCCAAAGTATTGTCTTAGAGTCGTTTATTATATTTATAAAGTTTTGTGTAGATTTTTCACCAATATCTAAACCTAACCAACCATCAGGAATTTGATCAATATCACAACTCTGAGTATTTGCGTCATTATCAAATTTATCTGCAATTATATTATCTATTGGCAAAAATAATTTCACATTATTTTTTTCTGCAATTTCGTAAATATTTAGAACCAAATCTAACTTGTCTAGTTCTACCATAGAACTACCTATTTTTCCTCCGTTTGCTTTTACAAAAGTATAAGCCATTCCTCCTCCAATAATTAAATTATCTACTTTGGTAAGCAAATTTTCAATTATCGTAATTTTTGAAGAGACTTTTGAACCTCCAATTATCGCAGTAAGTGGTCGTTTTGTGTCTTTTACGACTTTGTCTATATTTTTAATTTCGCTTTCAATTATGTATCCAAACATTTTATCATTCGGGAAAAATTTAGCAATAATTGTAGTGGAAGCATGTGCCCTGTGTGCAGTTCCAAAAGCGTCGTTAATATACACATCTGCAAGACTTGCAAGTTCTTTGGCAAAATTCTCGTCTCCTTTTTTCTCTTCTTTATAAAAACGCAAATTTTCTAAAAGTAAAACTTCTCCACTCTTCAAATTTGCAGCTTTGTTTTTCGCATCTTCACCAATGCAGTCGTCAGCAAGAATAACTTTAACTCCAAGTAAAACAGAAAGATGACTAACTACATGTTTTAACGATAGTTTATCAGAGTGCTCGCCTTTTGGTCTTCCTCTGTGCGACATGAGAATTGCAGAACCAGTTTTCAATACTTTTTTGATAGTTGGAATTGCCGCTCTAATTCTGGTGTCGTCGGTAATTTCAAATTGGTCGTTTACTGGCACGTTAAAATCTACTCTTATAAGTGCTTTTTTATTCGTAAAATCGTAATTGCTAATTTGTTGCATGTGTTGTTGGTATATTAGTTTATTGGTTTATTTAATGAAATTATCGCTTATTTCCTCTCTCCTAACTTCTTTCTAAATTAATTCGTTATCTGCAAAACTAAAATATTTGTTGTCTGCGATAATTATGTGGTCTAAAATTCCTATATCAAAAAGGAAAGCGGCATTTTTTATTTTTTTTGTGATATTTATATCAGCTTCACTTGGTTTAAGGTTTCCAGATGGGTGGTTATGAGATATAACCATTGACATAGCATTTTTTTCTAATGCTAATTTTATAATTATTTTTACATCTATTACTGTGCTGTTTTGCCCACCTTGACTAATTTTATGACTACTTATTATTGTATTTGCTTGACTTAAAAACAGAACCCAAAACTCTTCGTGTTGCAGGTCTGATAAAAAAGTATAAAAATATTCAAAGGCATCTTTGCTACAAGTTATTGCTTTTTTGTTGATGATGTCCGATAATTTTCTACGTTTTCCAAGCTCCAAAGCTGCAATTATTGATATTGCTTTTGCTTCGCCAATACCTTTATAATTAGTCAGTTCATTGATGTTTAGTTTTCCTAGTTCGTGCAAGTTATTATCTAAATTGTTCAAAATTCTTTTAGAAAGTTCTACGGCAGATTCGTTTCTATTTCCCGAACCGATTAAAATTGCTATAATTTCGGCATCAGATAGGCTATTGATACCTTTGCTAATCAGCTTTTCACGAGGTCGATCTGCCTCTGCCCAATCTTTGATGCTTAATTTATTTGTATCCACTATTTTAATTTCTTTCTTTTAGTTAAAAAAACATATCAAACAGATTATTATTGCTATAATCGTTAATATTCCTACAATATTATTTACAAAAAAATGTCCTGTTTCGTCAAACCAGTCATTAGATTTTTTAATACCATTGATATATTCGTGAAATTTGTATTTTGGTTGCCTTGCAATTGTTCTCCATATTGTTCCATAAATCCAACGAACAGAACCACCAATAAAATTTAATATTATATCCCAAATAAATTCAACAATAATTTCTATTATCATTCTACCAATTACTTCACCAATCATTCCATTTTATTTTATGATTTATTAATACATATATTCGTTAAAATCATCTAATGGTTCATTAAAGTTATCGGGAGTTTTTAATCTTCCTTTAAATACTCCAAAAATAGGCTTCTCTTTTTTGATTTCCTTATTAGAATATTCATCAAGATTGTTTAATGAAGCATCAAAATCTTTGTAGCTTTTATTATAAAATAATACTTCCTGCATTCTATCTGCGGAAAACGGCATTAATAAAAAAATATTTGAATTATTCTTTATTCAAATTGGGTCGTTTGTTTGCTGTTTTATCAACTTAGCAAAATCAGATTGTTGGTCTGTAATACTATATGTTTGCATAATATAAAATATTATAAATGAAGGAATTAGAAATGCAATTTTGAATTTCTAATTCCTGTAAATGTTATTAAGGAGTTAATCTTCCGTAATATCTTGGGAATGGGATTGTTTCTCGGATATGTTGTGTTTTGCAAATCCATGATACAAGTCTCTCTAATCCAAGCCCGAAGCCTGCATGTGGCACAGAGCCAAAACGTCGCAAATCAAGATACCACTCAAATGCGTCCATTGGCAAACCGTGTTCGTTAATTTTTTCTATCAGTAGGTCTTTGTTTGTCTCTCGTTCGCCACCGCCAACAATTTCGCCGTAGCCTTCGGGAGCAAGCACATCTACACCTTTGGCAAAATCAGGGTTGTCTGCGTCTCGTTTCATGTAAAATGCCTTAATTTCGTGAGGCCAATTGTAAACCATAATTGGTAGTTCAAACATTCTTGTTAAAACTGTTTCGTCCGAACCTCCCAAGTCTTTGCCAAATTCAAAATTTTTCGCCGACTCTAACCATTGAGGAATGTAGCTGGCTTTTTCTTCGGTGCTTTTTAGCTCGTTTTTAAGTTGTCCTATTTTGCTTTTTATAAAATTTCTTTTTCCTTTTTTGATATTTGTGTCAGAAACCATTTTTTCTCTTTCGGCAATATCTTTTTTCAATTCTTCAATTTTAGATTTCAAATCAGATAAATCTGCTTCCAAAGTTGTTAATGAATTTTTGCCGTTTACATCTTTTTCACCTTTTAGAATTTTTACAGCTTCGGTGTAAGTTATTCGTGGAAACTCATTTTTAATTATTTTTTCAAATAAAGCCGTATCTCTATCCAAAATTTTAAGTTCTGTTTTACTTTTATCCAAAACTTCCGAAATTACCGACTGGAGGAATTTTTCTATCACGTCCATGTTCATTTCGTTGTTGTAGAAAGCCATTTCTGGTTCTATCATCCAAAATTCTGCAAGATGACGGCGTGTTTTTGATTTTTCGGCTCTAAAAGTAGGACCAAAAGTATATATTTTATTGAGTGCCATTGCCATTGCCTCACCATATAATTGCCCAGACTGTGTTAAGTATGCTGGATTATCGTAAAAATCGGTTTCAAAAAGTGTGGTTGTTCCTTCGGCAGCGTTTGCGGTAAAAATTGGTGCGTCGGTTTGCACAAAACCTTCTTTTTGGAAAAAATTATGAATAGCATAAATAATATTATTTCTAATTTTCATAATTGCCCATTGCCTTTTTGAGCGTAGCCATAAGTGTCTTTTATCTGCCAAAAATTCTACCCCATGTGCCTTATTTGTAATAGGAAACTCTTCTGATATTGAAACAATTAAAAGTTTTGAAACGAGTAGTTCCAAACCGTTTTCTTCTCTTTCGTTTTCAATAATTTTACCAGTTAGTTCTACAGAACTTTCTTGGGTCAGTATTTTTGCCTCGTTATAATTATCCTCGCCAACATTGTTTTGGTCAATTACGCATTGTAGATAACCTGTTCCGTCTCGTAGAACGATAAATTCTATACCTTTACTGCTTCTGCTGTTTGTTACCCAGCCTTTTACAGTAATTTCGCTCTCTATTCCTTTGTGAAGTTCCGAAATATACATTTTTTGTTTATTAGTTTATTGGTTTTATTGTTTATTGGTTTTATTGTTCCTCTTTTAATTTTACTGTATTAATAATCAGGTGTAAACCAATCGTAAATCTATTTTTACAATACAACTTACAAAAGTAAAATTTTTTTAATGAAAAGTTTTATTTTTTCCTTATATTTTTTCTTTTTGACTGATAATAAGTAGTTAGTTGTATATAATCGGCATTTTTTACGAGGCTACGAAGAGAGGGTAAAACAAAAAAGACAGCTTATTGAAAGCCGTCCTTTTTATTTATACATCTTGACCAAAAATCTTAGAAGTTATATTGTAATTGCTCAGGTTGTCCAGAACCCTCGTATGGAGTTCTACTTATTTCGGTAATAAGTTTCACTAATTTTTTATAAGTTATTTTGTCTTTTGTTACAAAAACAATTGGGTTTGGGACGCAGATTTATTTCCGAGTAATCTTTTTCGTATTGTTCTGGGGCTTTTTGGTGGACTGGTTGGCGGTGCATGCTTTTTTTTAATTTTGAAGTTTTGAAAAAGCTTCGTGTGTTCACCAATTCAAAACTTCATAATTTCAGAACTTCAAAAATTATTTAGATTATTCCCTCTTTTTGGAACAGTTCTTTTACGTCTTTATAGAACAGCTCGTGATTAAAATCTTTTTGTTTGGATAAATATTTTTTGATACCAGTTAGATATAGTTCGGCGATAATTTTTTTGGCTTCAGGTTTTGTTGCGGTTCGGAACTTGTCGTAGTCGGGGACGTTCATATACATATCAAAGCTTTTGAATTTGCGACGATTAAATTTGCGGTCGGGGCGAGATAAAGATAGATGAGGATTCATTGCCATAAAAATTAGACCGATTTCGTTATGCTTTTTTGTGTAATTAGAAATATTTAAGTTTATATTTAATAAATTATAAAATATACTACTTAAAAATAATAAAAATTTATTAGTTTTTATATCTAACATACTTGAAATAATAAAACCTTGTTTTTTTGCTTTTGTTTCTTGCATTTTAGTTATCTATTTTATTACCAGGAGGTCTTATTAGTCTTCTTGTTCTAATAACACATTCTGGCAATAGTGGATAATTATATATTTTTTGTTTTTCTTTTATTAAACAATCTGATTCTGAACCATAAAATTCAGAAAAATATTGTAAATCCTCTCTACTCAATACTTGCTTGTTATCTTTATAATATACTTGTTGTGTGTATCTTAATAATTCTCCGTTACAAGTTTTTCCATACTTCCAAACTTCACCAATGTTAAGCCAAATACTATCATTTGCTGTTGTTATACCTCTGTGTAGCACAGGATACCAACCATTATGTGTAACAAATAAAGCGTATTGTTCGCACTCTTCTTTTTTATGAGTTCTTTTTTTTACTCGGCTTATTGCACTGTCTCGTTTGGTTTGGCGGTAGG
>JAOZQN010000137.1 GCA_029932195.1 Bacteroidales bacterium
TAACATTCATAATAAAACTGTTTTCTGGCTGATATGGTACAACTCGTAACATGCCTGAGTTTATTGAAGGAATATTTACAAGGTTATTGTAACTACTGTCTGGTAATAAATACAGATTGGCTGCAATATTTTCAGATTGTCCATGACAAATAACACAACTTTGAAAAACATTTGCTTGTAAATGTTCTAAATTTACTATCTCTAACTGTTTGTCTGGTAATTTTGTATCATCAATAATATTTATTTCTCCATAATCAATTAAAACAATTTTTTTTATAGGAGTTTCACGAATAGATAATTTTACAATGTAAGAAGATAATTCTTCTTTGTTTATTTCCATTGTTACAGAAAAAATATTACTACTCGGTTTAGGAACAACAATTTCTTTTTCAGAGAATTTATCATCAATTTTATAAATTTCAAATACTGTTTCTGCTTTTTCTGACCAATAATCTAAGTCTTTAACCTCAATAGTTGCCCTTAATTTATATACTTCTGTTTCGGGAATTTTAACACAGGAGGTTATTAATAATATAAGAGTTGGTAGTGTTAAAAATAAATATAATTTTATATTTTGCATTTTGGTAATTGGTGTTTGTCTATAAGATGTTGACATTTTTAACGAGTGCCAACTTTATCGTTACTTTTTATATTTTAAAATGCTCATTTACAGAAGCAAACTTCAATTCTAAAATATCAAAAAAGCCTTGAATTTGACACCCATGAAAAATGCTGAATTGTTACTTTACAGATATAAATTTTTATTTGTTTTTGATATTTTATGAAAAAAACCGATTTTATGGAGATACACTAATTAGAGTGTGTCCGTAAAGTCGTTTTTTTTCAATATTCAATTTTTCTTCGCAAGTTGTTTGTGTTTTTCAGTTTATTAGTTACTTAATTGAATATTCCATTTTTTTAGACTTTGGACATACACTAATTAGTGGTTGTTCATAAAGTAAGAATTGTTATTTTGTTTTATATCTAACTATTTAACCTGCATAATTCATGAATTATGCAGGTTAACAATCTATAAACTTTGCAAGAATTTTATCATAGCATCTCTTTCTTCTTTAGCCATATTTGCAAATGCGTTTCTTGAATATTCGCCTTCTCCTCCATGCCACATAATTGCTTCTGTGTAGTTTCTTGCTCTTGCATCGTGCATAAAATAAGTATGTCCGTTTACAACTGTTTGCAATCCAACTCCCCATAGTGGCGTTGTTCTCCATTCGTTACCTGTAGCATCGTAGGACGTTACGTTGTCTCCAAGTTCGTCTCCCATGTCATGTAGTAAATAGTCTGTATATGGGTGAATTTCTTGGTCTCCTAATTGTGTTAAAGTTGTTCCGTCTATTAATGTTGCTCCTTCTGTTCTTGTGTGTAGTGTTTGCACATGGCAAAGATGACATTTTGCTTGTTTAAATAAAAGTTCACCTTTTATTACATCTGGGTCGTCTATATTCCTTCTTGCAGGAACTCCGAGAGTATGAAGATAAAAATCTACATCAGCCATGTCTTCGTCTGAAACTTCACTTTTATTAATATTAGACATGTGGGCATTAATAAATTCACTTTCTTTTGGAAATTTGCTGTTTGCTGTTCCCATATCAGAAGCAAAACTTATTTCTACTGTTAAATCGGTGTGGTCTGCTTTGTGTCCTACTAACCCAACCATTCCATTTATGTAGTTTACTTTTCCTGAAATTCCATATTCTGAATAATCTTCTGTTGCAATTTCTTTTATCATATCTCTATCTACAGCAAGCATCATTCCCATACCAACGTGCCTAAGTGGTGTTCTTATGCTTTGTTCGTAGTCTCCTTCTTCTTGCCACCAGTCTGTTATTGTATAGTTTGGAGTTAAAAGACTATATTTTTCTCCATCAGGAAAGGAATATTCTTTTTCTGTATAAGTTACAGATAATATGCCTTCTGGAGTAACTCCAACAACGGCTTGGTCGTGCAGAACTCCTCCATAGTTGTCTATAAAAGTTTGGTCGCTCGATTGCAAAAAAGCCAAAAATGTTGAATATCCATTTGTTCCTGTACCTCCTTCGGTATGTAATGTTGTTATTGTTCGTCCTGCGTTGTCATGACAACCAGCACAAGTATAACCATTATACATCTCTCCAAGCCCTCCGTTCATTTCTGTTCCTGTATTTCGTGGAGAATCATAAATTGCATCTCCCGAGAGAAATCTTTTGGACATATCTCCCTCCACCCAATCGGCAGGTGTATCAAATGCCACAGATGTAAATGTGTAGCTTGTTGAATTACCTGCTGATAGATCACTACGTTCTTCTTCTTTTTTCTTACAAGAAGAAAAAACTACTCCAAAAATAATTAATATCAATGTTAAATACTTAAATTTCATTTTTTATGATTTTAGATTTTTAATAAAATATTTTAAAATTACTGATTACAACATATTTTGCTGGAATTGCAACCTGTTGATTAACAGCTAATTATATTGCAAGTGTTTTATTTGAGCTGGCGTTAAAGTCAAGAATTAATCCAAAACAGCCAGCGGGTGGCTTAAAGTCCTCCGCTAACTTAACGAACAGTCAAAAATTGGAACACTGATTAGACTGATTTTCACAGATTTATATTTTTCAACAAAATCCGTTATAATCAGTAAATTTAGAATACGGAAAAACTGAAGCATGACTATATTAGGCTACCCACATAAAGCTGGACAAAGCTAATTTTCAACATATTGCCTCGGTCATGTGTTTTTTACCTGACCGTCTGTAAAGCGTCAGGTGAAAAACACCTGACGAGTGCAATTGCTGTTCAACTTTACGTGGGTAGCCCTATATTATTTTATAATTAATGGTCTAACTTTTTCTTCAATAATTGTTTGGAGTTCGTTTACTTTTGCCATTGCAGTTGTTACTTCTGGAGCATCTAAATTATTTCTGAATGGTTCTGGAATAGCTGCTATTGCGTCTATTGCTGCAGTAATTTTTGTTTTAACTTCTGAGTCTAATGTTTCGTCTTGCTCTTTTACAAAGTCAGATAAACTTTTTCCTCTATCGTTGGCATTGTATCCGCCAAGGTAAGAATTTTCTATACTCTTAATATTATTTTGGAAATCAGTAAGTGAGTTCCAGCTAAACCAAGATTCTACATCTAATACATTTCCGCTTTCGTGTGGGTCGGCAATTTTTCCATTTCCTACTTCGTCTGCAATACCTATTGAACCTTGTAGAAGTTCGTCCATTGCATCTGTTTGTGAGTTGTAGCGACTTCCTACTTGTCCTGCATCTTTAAACTCTTCTCCATAAGGAGTAGATACTTCAAATTCAATAGCTTCTAATATTGCACTTTCACCTGTTCCACCTTCCCATGCAGCCCAAAGTTTAACACAGTCGTCTCTTAATACCTCTGTAACAGCAACAAGATAATCTTTTTCTCTTTCGGTAAAATCTGCTACCTGTCTATTTTCTCCATCTCTAAATAATAAAAATTCTACAGTGTGGTATCCTCTCAAAACAGCTCCTAAGCCATCTCTAACATAGTCAGCAGTAAGTTCTGCATCTCCATCTAAAACTTGTTGTAATTGTGCTTGGTCAAGAGGCCAAGAGTCTAATAATGGGTCTAAATTATGTAGAGCTGCTGGTCCAAATAAAAATGCTTCTCCTGCCTCCCATGGTGCTCTTGTTTTTTTCCAGTAATCGCAGGCAGCATCTAAATCGTCCTGACTATTAGATGTTTTAAACAAATTTGCGTTGTTATACAATAATTTAGAATTATCTTTCATCTCTGCATAAGTAGGTATAATCGTTTTATCTACATAGGCAGTAAGAATTTCTTGATAATCATAACCTTCTTCTGTTGTCTTCTCTTTTTTACATGATGATAAAGCAATAATTGCTACCATTACTAACCATCCAATTTTTTTTAATTTTCTCATTTTAATTTAATTTAATTTATTTTAATTGTTTAATTATTTGATTATTTATTTTGTTATAAACCAAGAATTAAAAACAAGTGCAGCACCTATTGTATTTTCTTGGTTATAGTTTCCTCCATCTAAAATTCTCATTGAATAATCTAATTTTAATGCAAGGTTGTTTAATATAAAAAAGTTTAGTCCCATTGTAATAACTTGTCTTTTGTATCTTGCATCTTTAAAAACAAGTTCTCCTGTTTGTTCCATAGAATTATAATATTCGTATCGCATAAAAGGGTATAATTTTTCTTGTTTTTTGAATAGACTTAAAATATTGTATCCGGCTTCAAGTGAATATGTCATTGCATTTTGTGCTATTGGAGTCCTTGGATATTGTATGTTTTTAGATATGTTTTTATTGATTTTAGTAATTTCTTCAGAGTCTGTTAAATTTCCGTATAAAAAATTTGTTCTTAATAGAAGGTTGTCTGATTTATATTCAAAATCAAAAGTTCCGATGGAAACATTTCCGTAGATATGTTCCATTTTAGAAGGTTTTGCAGTATTTGCGGCACTATTTCCTGAGTAAATTGATAGTCCTAATTTGGTGTTTTTAATACTTTTATTTTCAATACGTAGAACTACAGCAGGATTTGTTATTTTCGTGTTTTCAAAAATTACTTGTTTACCCTGTCTTACCCAATAAGCAGAAGAAAATCCATTAGCATCTAAACCATTTATAAGTTGAAATTCGTATGACCATAATCTAATATCTCCGAGTATTGCAATCCCTGTTTCGTGCCATGTTAGAGGAATAATACTGCTCTCTCCTTCGGGTCTTATGGTTGTGAAAAAATCGTTTGGATTGTGTCTTGCATTTGTAATTCCCACTGGCACAATCACATGTCCTGCTTTGATATTAAAAGCTCTTGAAAAACTTTTTTTTATAAAAAATTGTTCTAATACAACTTCACCAGCTTTTTCCATTTCCATTTCATATTCTCCCATTTCTTCGTATTCCAATTCTAACGCAACTCCTGTTCCGCCATGTTCAAATTCTATTTCTGAAACAAGTTCAATATCCTTTCGAAACTTATAATTAAATTCAAAGACAAGCCTTGGCATATCTATATAAGCTCTACTATCTTTGGGTGAACCATCAGGATTGTTATATCGGTCGGGTCCATAGTCTAAATATTGAAATAATATTTCTCCGTATCCTCCAAAACGATAATTTTCATAACTGCTGTTTACATTTGGGTGAAGGCTGTCTGTAGTTTGTGAATTTGATAGAAGACTACTGAACATTATTATTAAAAATAAATATTTTTTCATATTAAAAATTAATTTCTTTTAAAAGTTTTTGAATTTCTTTGTTCTCTTTTTCGGTTTGTTTAATTTTTTGAGTTATTTTTTTATCCATCCAGTCTTCTTCTATTAGTTTAAAACTTCCTGCGAGATGGTAACGATTACCTTGTAGATCTTGGTTTTTTGATATTAATTCCATTTTTTATTTATTTAAAATATTTGTAAAAATTCGGACTTTGTAGATACACACTATTAATAAGAAAAAAGAACCTACACCAAACAGCTTTTTATAAGAGCAATTAATTTATTTTATTTTGTTCGGCATAGGTTTAAAAAAACGATTATCTTTCTAGATTTATTAATGTCAATTTTTATAACTATGGCAGGTTTTAAATGACTTGTGTATTTCGTTTTTTATAATACAAATAAAATATAAACATAGACTTCAATCAATACCTAAATATAGGTATATAAATAAAAACAACCTTTATATTGTTGGTATAAAGGTTGTTTTGTTCTATTATGTAATTTTAATATACCTAACTATAGGTATAAGAAAATAATAATTATTTAGTTTTTCATTTGGTGTTTTTTTCTTTTTTCTTTTTTAATTTATTAACATCTTTCAATGTTTTATATATCATTGGTATCCAGCCTAGTATTGGAACATAAAGAGATAGCAATCTTGGTTTCTTAAAAAATATTGAAACTATTCTGAAAATATTAGATTTATATTTGAACTCTTCTTCTTTGTTTTTTCTATATTGCCAATCAAATTCATGAACATTAGCTGCCCATAGAGGAAACCAAAATTTGTGGAGATGTCTTAAATTTTGGAATGTTACTTTTATTAATTCACCAAATTGATATGGTTTTTTTCCATATTCTTCTACATGTTCATTTAATTGCTCTTGCATTATTGCCTGCACTTTACGAGATATTTTTTTAAATTCACCATGAGAAATATCTTCATAAGGTTTGTCAATCATTTCGTATGGCTTAATGCGTTTACCCATAACATAGGTTATTTTTGAAGGAAATGCAAAATAGAAAAAATATGGTTGAACTGCTGCAACCAAAGTCATAATACCAACAGGCAAAAATGGAATCCCTATTTTATTAACCAAGTTATTTAATTTTTTCCAACGTAATGTGTATGGATTGTTATATTCAGCATTTACGGTGGAAAGAGTGATTATATCTGTCTTGTATTTTATCGCAATCCTTACCATAGAACTTTTAATAGTTTGCAATTGATACCTGTTTTTAAAGCCTTTAGCTATTCCTGCAACACCTTCGGGATAAAGTAATATATTGTGGTCGGGAAATCTCATTACTGTATCAAAGTTTTTATAAGTTGCGTCCATGCAACCAACATTTTTCCACGCATTATCTACAAAAAAAGGATTCATATATCCATAAGCCAAAAGCATTGGAGCAGACAATGACCTCAAAATATTTTTTCCAAAATTAAATTTCTTAGAATATCCAGAGTTAAACATTATTGCGTCCCATGGAAATGCCATCCCTGAATGATTTGTAGCAAAAATTAAAGGAATATCTGGATCGTTTCGTTCTGGAACTTTATCAAAACCAACAAATTTTATACGAAACCAATATTTTGCAATTGGATCCATTACATTATTAACTAACTCTTCAACATATTTAGAATCAAAATATTCGTGATATATATATTTGTTTGCTTCAATTACTTCTTCTGGAAAATCAAATCTTGATACTCTTTTTGTTGGTTGGCTCATATAAATACTTTGTTAAGTTTTGAGTGTTTAGTTTTAAGTTAATGTGATAATTATTAATACTTTGTAAAAACAAGCAGCCGAACTGTAAACAGCTAAAAATAAGCCAATTACAAAACACTGATGGACTATTGTCATATAAGTATTATGCTCAAAGTAATTATCTGTATGTGAAGGCATTATGTTTTTTGAACTTATAAAAAAACTTTTATCATATTCTTTTTTCTCACAATCCAACCATTTTTAAAAAAAAAACCGCAAACATTATTTTAATGCTTACGGTTAAATATTTTGTGCCCAGAACAGGAGTTGAACCTGCACAACCTTTCGGTTACATGGCCCTCAACCATGCACGTCTACCAATTCCGCCACCTGGGCTTTTTTATAAATTGTTATATTATTAATTTTTAGCGTTAAACCTTTAATGTAAACTCCCTATACAGGTAAAAAAAACATCTTATATGTTATTTTTTTCCTATAAAAAATTAAGCATTAAAAATTCAACACTTTTTTATTGACATAACAAATAAAAATATTTTATTATTCTTTCATATCTACCAATGCTTTTTTAGCACTATCTTGATCCACCATTACAGATTTAAAAGAATAACCACCGTTTTTAGTTTTAACCATTTTTATTACTCTGGTTAATCCTTTTCTGTCTTTTGTTTTTAGCGTTGCAACTACTTTCTTTGCCATAATATATTGATTTTAAAAGTTATAAGGTTACAAGTTTAAAGTTACAAAGTTTAAAAGTTACAAGTTTAAAGTTATAAATTATTTCATTATAACTTTCTACTTTTAACTTTTTATGAACTTTCTACTTTTAACTACTTAACTATTTTATTTCTTTGTGAATTGTTACTTTGTTAAGAATTGAGTTGTATTTTTTCAATTCTAATCTTTGTGTTGTATTTTTTCTGTTTTTATAGGTAACATATCTTGATGTTCCAGGTTTTCCAGATTTTTTATGCTCAGTGCATTCAAGAATTACTTGAACTCTTGCACCTTTCCTTTTCTTAGCCATTTTTTTAGTTAATTTTAGTTGTTAATTTATTTTTTTTAATATTTACCAATATACCCTTTTTCTTTGGCATCTATTAATGCTTTTTTAAGACCAATTTTGTTAATTAATCTCATTCCTGATGCGGATACTTTTAAAACTACCCAACGTTTTTCGTCTTCAATAAAGTATTTCTTTTTGAATAAGTTAGGATAAAATTTTCTTTTGGTTTTGTGATGAGAATGCGATACATTATTTCCTGTCAACGCTTTCTTTCCTGTTATTTGACAAATTCTAGACATTGTTTATTATTTTAAAAATTGGAATGCAAAGAAAATAATTTTTATTTAAAAATTCAAATTTTTCTTATCTTTTTTTACTAATTCAGAAAATAAATTTATTAGGTATTGAATTTTAGTTGTTTATGATTAGTCTTGCTACTACTTTAATTTGTAATAATATTTATAATTTACCAAATTATTGCAGGTGTTGGGATATAATAAATAACTTTTTGTTTGGTAAATTTAAAATCCTTAAAATCTGTTACTTCAAATTTTATTATATTTATTCCGTTTTCTAATTTTGCATCATAATTAAATATGTAGTCGCAGTCAGGGTCTGGTGATTCTTCAAAATTTGTTATTGTTGTTATATAGTTATCATTTATAAATACTACTACTTTTTTAGGCGTATCAAAACCTTGGATACAGGTTTCTATTTTTATTGAATCTATATTTATAGATAAAACAGAATCTGTGGGGTTAATAAAAACCATTTCGGAGCGGTCTAAACTTTTATATTTGAGTAGTGCATAATCTAGCCCGTTTCCAAAATGTGATGTTGTCCCTACCATAAGTATCCCATTATCATCTGTTTCTATTATTCCAGATACAAAATCGTTGCTTTTTCGTTTAAATGTTTCTGTTAAAACAAATTCTCCTTTTTTGTTAAACTTAATAAGAAGAAAATTATTTTGTAATTCGTATCCTGTGCGAGATGTTGCTCCAATGGCAAATCCTTTATCATAAGTTTCTATAACATTCGTTGTGTGTTCCCATTTTCCACTTGGGTAGGTATTTGCCCAAATTGAGTCGCCATTTGGGGCTATTTTTAGAATAAAAGCATCAAAATCTATTAATGGGTCTATTCGTGTATATCCACTTATTACTAACGAACTGTCTGATGCTGTAATAATTGATGTAGCTTCGGTCCAAACAGAAAATTGATATTCTTGATAAAATAAATTAATCCCCGATTGATTGAATTTTGTTACTCCCATTTTACGATAAATTCCGCCTGTATTGGTGCTGTATCCTACTGCCATAATGCTGCCATCGTGTAATTCGGTAATACCGAGAGCTTTGTCGTTTGTTGTTGTTCCAAAAGAATCGTCCCACATAAAATTGCCAAGCGAGTCTAATTTTAGTATCCACCAGTCATAAGGCTCGTCGATAGCTGTGGCTGTGTAACCTGCTATTGCAAAGCCTTTGTCTTTCGTTTGAATAATTTGACTTGCGTATGAATCGCCTTTTCCATCGTAGTTTTTTTCCCAAATTACTTTACCAAGTGTATCCAATTTTACAACCCACAAATTACGAGGCATAGAATCGTGTTCGGCTGTGTAGCCTGCTATAACTATCGAACTATCAGATGTTTCTATAATGCTTTCTGGAGAAATTACTGGATATAGTGGATAGATTTGAGACCATAGTTTTCTGCCTCTATTTGTTATTCGCACAAGCCACATAACTTCATTGGACGATTTTGCCGTTCCAGCGATAATAATACTTCCATTATTTGTTTGCACTGTAGCCTTGGCATTGTCCCAGGCATCGCCTCCGTAAGTCATAGACCAGTCGTAGCTATATTGTGCAAATGTATTTAATGAGAAAAACACAAGAAATAAAGATGTTATTATATGGTATCTATATTGTTTCAAATTTTAGGTTTCAGGTCTTAGGTTTCAGGTTGCAAGTTGGGAGACCAACGCAATGTTGTGTTTTTTCGTTATAAAATTTCGCCTTTGTCAAAGTTTTTTTTTACTTTGACAAAGTTGTAACTCGCAGTATATTCGTGGTAGCCACAACTTTGACAAAGTGAAAAAACTTTGTCAAAGGTATTTTTTTGTTCAACTTTACATAGGTAGCCGCAATTTGAAACCTGTATTATTACAACGATAGTGCCAAAAAAATAATATAAATTTAGGCATAAAAAAAGTTGTAATTTTGTGAGTTTTATATTACGTAAAACGTAAAGTATTGTAAACTCGCAACTTACAACTTGTAATTTGCAATAAATTAAAATAAATCTACATCACCAAAATTAATAGATACTTTCATTCCAATAATAGTTACATCATCTATTTGCATAAAATCTCCTTTCCATAGCGTAAAAGCGTCTTTTAGAATTATTTTTTGTTCATCCATTGGTAGATGACTATTTTCTAAAAGAAGTTTTTTGAAATACTTTTTGTAAAATTTCTTTTGGCTAAGTTCTCCTATCTGGTCTTGAAACCCATCTGAAAATAGATATATTTTATCATTTTCTTTTAATTGAATATCATGTTTTTTAAAAGGTGGCATTTTTACAAATGAGGATATTGGCATTTTATCTGCTTTAACCTCAATAAGCTCAAACTCTTCTGTTTTTTTATCTTTTGTAATATAAACTAATGAATTATATGCTCCTGAATAACTCATTTTATAATCGTAAAGATCTATTGAACAGAGTGCTATATCTAATCCATCGTGAATTGTTTTTGCTCTTATATGGTCTTGATGTAAAAGTAGAATTATTTGTTGTCTCAGTTCGTTAAGTATTTTGTCTGTTTCTAAAATATATCTTCTGCCCACAATTTCGTTTAGCATTGTTATTGCAATTGTGCTTATAAATGCTCCTGGAACTCCATGCCCGGTGCAATCTGCTACGGCAACAAAAAATGTATTATTTATTTGTTTTGTCCAATAAAAATCGCCACTAATAATATCCTTGGGCTGAAAAAAGATAAAGTTCTCTGGCAAATAATTCTTCATAAAATCTTCTGATGGTAGAAGAGCATTTTGTATTTTATATGCGTAGTTGATACTTGAAATAATTTCCTTATTTTGATCTTCTATCTTCTTGTTTTTCTTCCTGAGTTCCCTCTGCATCTTTTTTTGTTTAGAAATATCTGTAAAAGTTTCTAAAAAATATTTCTTATCCCTTATTTTTATTTCTGTAATTGATTTTAGTATTGGTGTTTTTTCTTCGTATTTATTAATTATAAGGCATTCTTGATTTGTTAATTGTTTTTTACTAATCATTGGACATTCTAATTCTTCTCCCCTTAGAGAACAAATTACTCTGCAATCCTTATTCTTTTGATAAGCATTTATATCTTTCAATAATTTTAAGGCAGCAGGATTGGCATCAACTATTTTATAAGTCTCAGCATCAATGAGCACAATACCAGATTGCACATTACGAAAAATTGAATTTAGTTTTTGCCTCTCTTCTTTTAATATCTCTTCAAGCTCATGCTGCTCTGTTACATCTCTAAGTATTCCTTCTATTGCAATAGGTTGTTTTTCTTTATCAAAGATTAAATAACTATTTGCTTCTACAAAAAAAATTTCATCTTTATAATTTTTTAAATGTAATAAAAAATTATCAATTTTTTCATCTTTTAACAATTTATTAACCATTTTTGTTCTTTGTTCTAAATCAACAAAAGTTTGTTTTACATGTTTGGTTGTTAAATTATTTAATTTTTCTTTACCAAATATTTTTTGTCCAGAAGGGCTTATCATTAATATATCACCATTCATGTTTGTTCTGTAAAAAATATCACCTATATTATTAAAAATAGAACGAAATTCTTTTTCTGCTCTTACAAATTTTTCTGTGCTACTAATAATTACTTCATTTGCCGTTTTCAGATTCTGGTTTAATTTTTCTAAATCAGAGTTTTTCTTTTTCAGCTCATTTTTTTGCCTATAAATAAAATCTTGTTGATTTTTGATTTTTAAATGAGTTGCAACTCTTGCAAGTAGTTCTGCTTTATTAAAAGGTTTGACAATATAATCAACTGCTCCTACCTCAAAGCCTTCAATTACAGCATACTCTTCTGTTCGTGCCGTAATAAAAAGAACAGGAATATCTCGTGTTGCTTCCTCTCCTTTTAGTCTTTGACAAACCTCGTAGCCATTCATATTTGGCATCATTATATCAAGGAGAATTAAATCAGGATTTTTTAAAGAAGCTATTTCTAATGCACGCTCTCCACTACTGGCAAAAAGAACATTGTAAGGGACATTGTAAAGAATGGTGGCAAGTAACTCTAAATTTTTTTTTATGTCATCTACTATTAGAATCGTATTTTTCATATTTATAAAAGGATATTTAATTTTTTAGAGTGTTTCGTTTTTAGTTAATTTAATCCATAAAATATTAGATGTTTATAGTATATAAGTAACTAAAGTTTCGGAGTTGATAAAAAGATGTAAATCAATGTTTTATTTTTTA
>JAOZQN010000714.1 GCA_029932195.1 Bacteroidales bacterium
AGGTATTAAATTTAGAGACTTATACAAATTTCAACAAAATACGTTATAATCAGAATTTTTTAATTTTATAAAATCCCATTATTCAATTATTAAAGGAACACTCACTAAATAGGAATTGCAAACTACTGAAAACTATTTTTCTACTATTGATTGTAGTGAATTATCATAACATTTTTTCACATCTTTAATAAATCCGTAAGAAACATCATCTATTCGTAATTCACCTTTTGTAACGTGCCCGAGTGAGTGGAATGGAATATCTTGTTCTGCTAAAAAATCTACAAATTGAGCCTCTTTATTTGGTGTAATACTCACAATTACACGACTTTGAGCCTCTCCAAAAAGAAAAGCATCTGGTCTTATTCCTACTTCCGAAGTTATGTCAAAACCAAAATCATAAACCATTGCAGATTCTACAAGTGAAATAAATAATCCTCCATCAGAAATATCGTGAGCAGAACGAATAAGTCGTTTTTTTATCAATTTAGTAATTACTTTTTGTAATTTGTATTCCTCATTAATATCAAAATATGGTGCTGGCGATTTTGTTATTTTATGATAAGAATTTAAGTATTCCGATGAAGAGATGTCGTTTCTGTTTTTGCCAAGCATAAATATTATGTCTCCTTTGTCGTTAAAACCAGTTGTCATAATATTATTTTTATTTTTAATAATACCAAGCATTCCTATTACTGGCGTAGGATAAATAGGTTCTGTTCCCTCTTCCAAAACGGTTTGATTATAAAAACTTACATTTCCACCAGTTACGGGAGTTTCAAATTTTTTGCAAGCCTTTGTCATTCCTTTTATTGCTCCCACAAATTGCCAGTAAACTTCTGGATTGTAAGGATTTCCAAAATTCAAACAGTTTGTAATTGCCATTGGCTCTCCTCCCGAACAAACAATATTACGAGCAGCCTCAGCAACAGCTATTTGCGTGCCTATTTCGGCATCTGCATATACGTAGCGAGAGTTACAATCAGTTGTGAGTGTGAGGGCTTTATTAGTTCCTCTGATATTTACGATAGCAGCATCGGCAGGAAAATTTGTTCCTATATTTCCTGTTTGCACCATAGAATCGTATTGTTCCGAAACCCATTTACGAGAAACAAGGTTTGGATTGTTTAACATGGCTTTGGCAACTTCCTTCATGTCTTCTGGAACAGGAACATTGTCTATATGATATTTTTTAATTTCCTGAATATAAGCAGGTTCTTTGTATTCTCTTTCGTAAACAGGAGCTCCTCCACCAAGCACAAGCGTAGATGCTGGCACTTTTGCTACAAGTTCTCCTTTTTGATAAAATTCTAAAGAATCGCCATCTGTAACTTCTCCAATAATTGCATAACTAATATCCCATTTATCTAAAACTGCTTCAGCCTTAGCTTCTTGTCCTTTTTTTATAACAATAAGCATACGCTCTTGAGATTCAGAAAGTAGGATTTCAAAAGGAACCATATCATTTTGGCGAAGAGGAACTTTATCTAAGTCAATATACATTCCGTGTCCACCTTTTTCCGACATTTCGGAAGTAGAACAAATAATTCCTGCTGCTCCCATATCTTGCATACCTACCATTGTGTTGGTTTTGGCAAGTTCGAGGGTTGCTTCTAATAATATTTTTTCGGCAAAAGGGTCACCAACCTGAACTGATGGCAAATCTTCATGAGAATCTTTGGTTAGGTCGGCAGATGCAAATGTTGCTCCATGAATACCGTCTTTACCTGTGGCAGAGCCAACTATATAAACTGGATTACCTGTGCCCTTAGAAATTGCAGAAATAGATTCTCCATTTTTCACTATTCCTACCGACATTGCATTTACAAGCGGATTGGTATTATAGCTTTTATCAAAAAATAATTCGCCACCAACAACTGGCACTCCAAAAGAATTTCCATAATCACCAATTCCTTTTACCACACCTTTTATTAACCATTTTGTTCGGTCTAAATTTAGGTCTCCAAAACGCAACGAATTTAGTTGTGCGATAGGTCTTGCTCCCATCGTAAAAATATCTCTATTTATACCACCAACACCCGTTGCTGCTCCCTGATACGGCTCAATTGCCGATGGGTGATTATGCGATTCTATCTTAAAAACACATGCTAAACCGTTTCCAATATCAACCATACCAGCGTTTTCTTCGCCAGCCTCTACCATAATATGTTTTCCTGAGCGTGGCAACGTTTTTAGCCAGCTAATAGAATTTTTGTAAGACGCATGTTCCGACCACATTACAGAATAAATACTAAGTTCAGTGAAATTTGGCATACGACCAAGTATTTCTTGTATCTTCTCAAATTCTTCTTCTATAAGACCGAGTTCTTTTGCTATTTTTAGAGTTACCATTATATTTAGGTTTTGATATTGTGAAATTTTGGCGATTAAATTTTTTACAAAAATAATTAAACTTTTTTAAATAATCAAATATATGCCTTATTAGAGAGCTTAGATTTATTATTATTTTTTTAATTAACTAATAATCAATCTTAAAGATAAAAAAATTAAATCTTTTGCCATCTGTGTTTTTTAATGAGTTTTACAATCAATATTTTGGCTACCAACCTAAGGTTAGACAATTTTGTTACTCAACTCTTGCCAACGTGTCGGAGGCACTTGGCAACGTGTTGCCTTGATTACCAGAGCTGTCTAACCTTACGCAGATAGCCAATGTTTTCTACAGGGAACTTCTAAAAACTCAAAAATTAAGGTTTTAAGAACTCTTAAAGTTTGAGTTTACTCCTGTAAATGAATATTTTACTAATTTTGTATAACATGCCATTAGGCACTTGGTAAGGTGTTAATAATTTCATATTTCATCAAAAAAAGTTCCCCCAGTTTTTGT
>JAOZQN010000715.1 GCA_029932195.1 Bacteroidales bacterium
GAGGTTTTCGGATAAACCCGACAGCGTCTGCAAGACCTGTCGGCGTTTATAATAAATTTATTCGGGGTGCGACTTAAAGTCGCACTCCGAATAAAAAACGCCAAATTTCTTATTCAATTATTAAAGTTTTGTTACTTATATGGTTTGCAGATATAATTTTTATAGTAAAAACACCCGAACTTATATTTGAGACATCTATATTAATTTTATTTTGGCTTGTGTTTGTTTCATATATTTTGATTCCAGTTATATTATAAATTTCTATTTTTGAATTTTCTTGTAAATTATTAATATTTACTATTTTATTTGCCGGATTAGGATAAATATTAATTCTATTATCATAAATATTTATATTTGTCCAATTTATAGTAATTGTCTCTTCGTTGGAGCATTCAGACATGCCGCCTTCGTAAATTGCTTTCACACAATAAGTATAATCGTTGTTTTCTAAATTATCATCAATGTATGATAATTGTGAACTTGGTAGTTCCTGTCCTAATAGTTCTTCGTTTCTGTAAAGTTGATAGCCAGTTATATTTTTGCTACTTGGTGCTTCCCACGATAATTCTACAGAGTTCCCTGTTACATCTGCCACTAAATTTTGGGGCAAATTGTATGTTAATATGTAATAGCCATCAAAAGTTGTAGGATTTATTCCAGCGGGGTCTAACCAATGTTTTAGTTGTTCGTTGTTTACAGAATAGCTGTCCCATGCAACGCTAAATCTTTGGAATAAATCATATCCACCGTCACAATTTGCAGTTCCACCAGAGAGGTCTCCAATAATTCTTTTATTATTATCAAAAAGTGGCGAACCAGAAGAGCCACCTTCTGTGGTACCAACTTCCCAGTCCCATATATACCAGTGAGCATGAGAGTCATAAGTAATATCTCCCATAGCAAGCGGATATGGATAAACACTTGGATTATTTCCTGCATTATCTATTGTAATTTTTTTAATATCACCTGCTGGGTGGTGAATACAAGTAACAACATTAGGGTTAAAATTGTCGTTTGTGTTCCAGCCTGCATAATATGCTTGATATTCATCAGGTGGCACTGCCGACATTTCTAATAATGCAAAATCGAGATTTCCTGCACCATCGTTTTTATTAGCAATAAGAGTGGCGTTGGAGATAGTTTGAGTTTGAGTTCCCGCACTACCCTCACAAATTTCAGCCTCGTAGTTAAAATACAGAGTTACTGTGCTTGCCATCTCTTGAGTATTGATACAATGACTTGCCGTTAAAAAATATGGCTTGTTGTCGTTGTTCGTATTTGCAAGCAAAGCACCTGTACACCAATATCCATACGAGCCTATCGAAAAATCATATCTACAAATAGAGTGTTTTATATCTTGCCAATTATCACCTTCTTCGCAGTTAATATCTACTTCACACCATTCCGATTTGTTGTCGTCTCTATAATTGTGCGAAACTTCACTAATATAAAAATTAGCATTTAATTCGGCGTTCTTTGGTTCAAAATATTCAACAATAATTTCATCTGAAGGAATATGTGCGGTAGGTAAAATTTTATCTGTTTTATTATTTTTACTTGTTATTGCACCAAAAATATAAGATTTATCTGGTGTGTAGATATACAGTTCGGCATTTTTTGGTAATTCAAAATTTCTAAAAATTAATGCCATAGAGAACGCATTTTGCGATTTTATTTTTAAACGCCATATTTTATTACCCTCTGAGTCTATATACATTGTTCCAGAGTTTTCCATTGTATAGTTCACCGGAAAAATTTTCGCAAACCTATATGCTTGTTTCATTAAATTTGTTTGGTCTTCTTCTATTAATGTCTTGTAGTCAAAACTTGGCAATACTTCTTCTGCTACATTATTATTTAATTGTTTCTTCACGCTATAAGGTGTTCCCTTTGTCAATATTTGAGACCAGCTTGTTAGAAAACAAAAAATAATTCCAATTACGATTACTGTTTTTTTCATTTTTTTTATATTAAATAGTGAGTGGTGATACAGAAAGTATGATAAGTTACTGTTCTAATAATAAGTATTATACACGTTGTTTTCAAACTTTGCTGTTATAATATTTTTGGCTTAATTATACTAATAAATAAAGCATTTTGCTTATTATAAATGATTTAGGCACTGGTTCAGTTTAGTTCTTATTGTATGATTCAGGTATTCAAAGTTTTGCAGGAACTATTGGCAGATTATTTATGATAAAATGAACAACTCACTATTAGTTAGTTAACTGATTTGGCTTCAAAATATGAAAATAAATAGAAAAAATATTATTTAATTTTAAATTGGACTAAATCGTATGACTTTGATTTCGCTAATATTTTTACCCGTTAATTGAATATTGTTATTTGTTTGAAATACAGGTTATTATAATTTTAAGTTAAAAAAAAAATACTAAAATTAAAATAAAATAAAACGACCAAACAAGATATTGATTATCTTAGATAATATAAATAACTGAATATCATTATACTATTTTTTAATTCAAATAATGAGTTTTAAAATTAGCGAAATCAAAGGTATGACGTTAATATATTGAGAATTACAAAGCAGTGAATTGAGAACTAAACTGAACCAGTGCCATGATTTATTGCTTTATTGTCTTTGATATATTTTTATTTTCTTATTCCAAAAAATAAGCTAATTATCACATATTCAAATTATTGTAATATCATACTTTTTAAATCTCCACCAAATAGTGAATTATTAAGTAGTCAGGACTTTGTTTTTTGCAAAGTCTTGATTGTTGAGTTCACTCCGAGAAGTGTATTTTTGCCAAAATCAGGTAGTCCCTAAGGTGTTAATAATTTGATATTTCATCAAAAAAAGTTCCCCCAGTTTTTGT
>JAOZQN010000716.1 GCA_029932195.1 Bacteroidales bacterium
GGTGTGAGAGGTGCATCGGCTACTTTGCGGTAGCCGACCGCCTACTCGATTAGGGCTATTTATCATGTTAATACTATTTCATAATTTCCTTTTTTTATCTCTTTAAAGCAAAAGTCCGCTTTTTGTTTAATTCGCATTCGTTCTTTTTCGGAAACAGTTATTACATTATTTGAATTGGCAGGGTCTATAAATTTTATTCCTAAGATACTGCTTTTTATATCTTGCATAATTTTTTCAAAACAATTTCCAAAATCGTTTTTATCTACTTTCTGTAAGGATTTTACAACAAGTTGCTCCATTGCCAACTTATGCCACTTTAAATTGTGTTTATTTCGCCATATTTTCATTAGCTTTATGATACTTTGAATGTCATCTACACTTTCAACTTGCTTTTTTAAACTTGTTCTTTTTTTCTTATTATACCTTACATTATAAGCGTTTGCATATTCAAAATCTTTATTTATTGCTTTTGCAGGAACAATATCAATATCAAATTCATCATAAAAAATTTGCAATGCTATTCCATATTCATAGATTTCAAATCCTTTATCAATAAGTGTCTCTTTTACTAAATTGTATATTTCTTCAACTGATAAATTAAGGTCGTGTGGGAAATATATTACAATATCAAGGTCATATTTTCCTTTAATCATTGTCTTTTTTGCATACGAGCCTGCATAGTAAGGTCTTGGATTGTAAGTATGAATTGCTTGTAATTCTTGCCAAACGTCATCAAAGACATATTTTATTTCTTTAAAATCAGTTTTAGATAATTTATATTTATCTAAAACTGAAACCAAATATTTATGAAAACTTGATGTCATAATTTATTAATTTATCTTATTTATAAAATTTTCTACGTTTAATATAAATTCATTAATACGAGATTTATTGTAATTATTAAATTCAGACAAACCGTGTGCTGCAAAATTACCAATATCTAACCATGATTGTATCTTACTTCTTTCATGTTTATCAAAAATTCTTTTTTTATATAATTCATCTTTTAGTTTTGATGCTGATTGATTTGGACTAATTGAATTATATTCTGCTATTTTTTTTAATTTGTTTTCTAATGCAATTCTTACATATATTGCAGCTGCTAATAAATGATTGTTATTATTTAATTCTTTTGCATTATCTAAAATATTCATAGAAATTTTTGTGCCAATATGATACTCTAAACTTTGCAATAAATTGTCATTTATATCATTTAAAATCCCTTGCAAAAAGCCGAAAATTTCACGAATTGTCGAGAAATAGAATATTTTTTTTGATTTTAAGTTTTGGAATGTTTTATATTGAAAATGTTCTTTGCTAAATAAAATTGTTACAATATTTTCAACATTAACAAGCCATTCTGTTAATTTATCTCCTGCTTGAACTGTTTTTATTCTGGCATCTTTTGTTTGTTTTTCATACTTTTCAAACTCTTTACCAATTTTAATTAGCTCAATTATTTTTGCCGTATATTTTTTATAGTAATTATCTATCATTATTTTTGATTTCTTTTAGTATTAAAAGTAATTTATCTACAAAATCAAATAATTCGCTTTCTTCAAAAATTTCAAAACTTTTTTTTATATTATTTTTTTCGTTATTGTGAATGTAAAAATCGGAAAGAAAATCATATTTATTTTTAAATTCTGTTGTAATATCATATTCTGGGTCGTTTGGTTTCCAAAAATGAGCTGTATAACCATTCATATCACACCAAATATCAAGTTTTAAATATAAATCTCCTATTCGACAAGCTTCAAATACAGTATCTCTTTTTTTGTGTCTCCATATTTTTTCAAAAGGAAAGCAATTTCCCTTATATTTCTCTTCTATTCTTATTGCTAAATATTCGGGTAAATCATTTAACATATTTCTAATAGAAATTGCAGTTTTTAAATTATCTGTTTCTTTTATTGAGTTATAAAATTTTTCTAACGATATAGTATCCATGGTATTTGTATTTAAGTATTTAATTAAATTCCCGTATTGTCTTAATAAAAAAGAACTATCAATATTTTCAGAATTTATTATTGACGTAACTATCCAGTCATTGTATAAATTTGGTTTTGCAGTGTCTGTTTCATATGCAGGAATAAGTTTTAAAAATTTATTCATTTCTTTTATTTCACCTTCCGTCCAGTCATTTTTGTCAGGACGTTTTGATGAATTTAACGTTAAATAAACAATCGCAACAATATCAAACTCTTTTTTTACGATATTTACATATCTTGGTAATTGTCTTTGTTGGTCACTTGCATTATTAATTTTATTTTCGACAATAATTGCTTTTTTTGAAACTTCATCAGTAATTAATATATCAATATTATGTTTTTCTCTTTCTACTTTTGAATTACAAAAATCTCTTTTTTGAATTGTATTTTCGTTTTCTAATTTATTAAGTAATTCAATGAAAATATGTAAATATTTATTTTTTTCTTTATGTTTTTCTTGCGGATTTAAAAATGCCTTTATTATATCACTATGAAAATTTTCTCGATAGTATAAGTCTGACGATAGAGTAAAAACATTAAATCCAATATCAGACTTATTGTTAAATCTTTTAGAATAGTCATTATGAAGTTGTTTCGATTTTATTAAAAAATTTGTAACCGTTGCAATATGATTATTTACAATCAATTTCCAATCATTCTCTATTTTTGTCATATTTCTTTATGATTTTAATATCAATATTTTTCGTTTTTTGCAATTAGCCCTAACGGAAATGTGCTGGTGGCGTTTTTTTATTTTTTGTGAAGCCGTAGGCGAAACAAAAAATAAAAAAATGACAACCAGCACAATGTGTGTGCCCGAAATGTAATTTTATTAATTAC
>JAOZQN010000138.1 GCA_029932195.1 Bacteroidales bacterium
TTTTTAACTTTTTGATATTTAAGATGTTATAAACTCCGAAACTTCAGTTATTTTAATATTTAATTTTTGCATCTGAATTATATTTATATGATTAAAATACAAATATAATACTTATTTTTATTTATTGTAATTGTTTTATAATTAAGGTTTTATAGCTTAACTTAATAGCAGTGGGATTAAGGCTCACATCAAAAAAGTTAGAAATTTCTCAAAATTTCAACTTCCATCATAATTTTATGAGATTTGTTAAATATAACAATCGGTATGCTCTACAATGATGTGATATGTTTTATATCGCCCCAGCTATGCAGCGTAGGCTTGTGTTGCACCTGCGGCAACTATGATATATTAGCTATTGTTAGCAAACGTTATTTGTTAATATTTTAATTCTTTCTTTAATTCTGTCCTCATAAACATCTTCAGGTAGATCAAGCAACAAAAAAACTAGAGGTTCAATTACTTCTACTAAATAAAGTAGCAATACTGGTATTCTATTATATAGATAGCTCCAAAGATTTTCAATATCATTTTGATTCGCAAAAATAAAATTCAGATTCTGTAATTCTGTTTTATTGTTTTTGTTTCGAGTTGTTGATAAATGTAGAGCTTTGTTAGATAAATTAATCAAACTATCCTGTTCGTTTTGATTAAAAATCCAATCAAATATTTCATCTATTTCTAATGATGATGCCCCTACTAAAAGCTTCTTTGATTCTTTTATTAATTCTTTTTTATCCTTCTCTTTGATATAATTGACATCAAAAGAATCTTGTTCATTAAACTTATCTAGGAATTCAGCATCAAACATTATTCTTAGAAATACTGGAAGATGATATACAAATGGCTTCCTAAGCAATGAAAATGTGACTGATAACCTTTTCTTTTTAGAACATAACAATGCCTCTTGCAAAAAATAGCAAACATCCATTATCAAAGAATTTACAAGGCTTTTTCTAATTAGATTATCATGTTCTTCAATTCTATCATTTCTTAATAAGTAATCGAAAATATGCTCTTCCTCTTTAATATCAGATTTTGACTTTAAGTCAAAACTTTGATAACGTAATTCATTATAGGTTTCATCAACTATGAATTCTTCAATTTGCCTAATAAGCAATTCACACTGCTTATGTTTTTGCCAAAACCTTTCTGGCAAGTATAAATAATCGTTATCAGTTTTCATTTTTTGTTTTTTAATATTTGCTAACGCTATTCATTGTGAGTGTGCGGGTTGTAACGTTAGTCATTTTTTTGTAATTTCCAAATTTTAAACTGTTTGAACAATAATAAGAGCTTAAAAAGGCAAAAAATATTTCTCTCACATTATACTTCTAAATTACTCAAGATAAGCTGAAATTATCTTAGAAAATAAAATTATATCTATTTTTTCACAAAATAAAAAAAAAGAGTTGATTTTCAAAAATTATAGCCAACAAATTTAGTAAAATATACATTTATATTTTACTAAATTAAAGAAAAAATGAATTGTTAAGATTAATATATGTCACAAAAAAAACTCTTTTAAAAGTAACGATTTTATCACTAACTACTTATTTGATTGCTAATTTACAAATAAAAAAAAATGCCAAAAAAAGTGTAAACTATTTTTTGGCATTCATCAGAAAAAATTATTAATTTTCTAAACTGTGTATTTTTTTATAGCAAACTCTTAAAACGAGGACGTTTTGGTTTTACGTTACCTTCTTTTGCTTTCTTTTTTGCTTCAAAATCGGAGAAGTTTCCTTCGTAGAATACAATAGAACCATCTCCTTCGTAGGATAAAATGTGAGTTGCTAATCTGTCAATAAACCAGCGGTCGTGAGAAACGAGTAGGATTGTGCCTGCGAAATTCTCCAAAGCCTCTTCCAAAGATCGTAGAGTATTTACGTCAATATCGTTTGTTGGCTCATCAAGAAGCACTACATTAGCTCCTTGTTTTAAGGTCATTGCAAGGTGTAGCCTGTTACGCTCGCCACCAGAAAGAACTTTAATTTTTTTCTGCTGATCGCCTCCTTTAAAATTAAATTTACCAAGATATGCACGTGCATTTATTTTTGTATCTCCAATTTGTATAAAATCCGAACCTTCGCTAATAACCTGATAAATAGTTTTTTCGGGGTCAAGGTCTTTGTGATTTTGATCCACATACGAAAACTGAACTGTTTCACCTACCGTTATTTCTCCCGAGTCGGGTTTTTCTTCTCCCATTATCATTCTAAAAAGAGTTGTTTTTCCAACTCCGTTTGGTCCAATTATTCCTACAATCGCATTTTGCGGAACATTAAAAGTGAGGTCGTCTATTAATAATCGATTATCATACGATTTTGTAACATTTTTAATATCAATAACATTATCGCCAAGTCGTTCTCCTGGTGGGATAAATAATTCTAATTTAGCTTCTCTTTCCTTAGATTCTGCACGAGAGAGCGATTCGTAAGAATTTAACCTTGCCTTACCTTTTGCCTGCCTTGCTTTTGCAGAAGAACGCACCCATTCCAATTCTCTTTTTAATATTTTCTGACGTTTAGATTCTGCTTTTTCTTCTCTTGCCAATCTGTCGGATTTTTGCTCCAACCATGAGCTGTAATTTCCTTTCCAAGGAATGCCTTCGCCTCTATCAAGCTCTAATATCCAGCCTGCTACGTTGTCAAGGAAATATCTATCGTGAGTAACAGCAATTACTGTTCCCGGAAAATTTTTGAGATATTGCTCTAACCAATGCACACTTTCTGCATCCAAGTGGTTTGTTGGCTCATCTAAAAGCAAAATATCGGGTTTGCTCAAAAGTAAACGGCACAATGCCACACGCCTACGCTCTCCACCAGAAAGCACGGAAACCTTAGCGTCATCTGGGGGCAAACGGAGAGAGTCCATTGCTTGCTCCAATGTATTGTCAAGATTCCAGCCGTCTAGCAAATCCATTTTTTCTAATAAAACTCCCTGCTCATCAATTAGTTTCATCATTTCGTCATCGTCCATTGGCTCGGCGAGTTTGTTTGAAATATCATCGTAAGCCGTAGCCACATCTACAATATGCTGCACTCCTTCTTGAACAATTTGTTTTACTGTTTTAGTATCATCAAGTTGTGGTTCTTGTTCTAGAAAACCAATTTTATATTCTTGGTCAAATACCACATCTCCCTGAAATTCTTTGTCTATTCCTGCAATTATTTTCAGAAGACTTGATTTTCCTGAGCCATTAAGTCCAAGAACTCCAATTTTTGCTCCGTAATAAAACGAAAGCCATATTTTTTTTAATACTGTTTTCTGTGGAGGAAATGTTTTACTCACATTTTCCATCGAAAAAATAATTTTATTGTCTGCCATTTTTGTATTTATTTATTGGTTTATTTGAGCACAGTATAAAGAAACTGCTAATATATTAAAGTTAAAAGTTAATAATTTGGCGTTTAATTAATTGTGATTGTTTTTGTTTGAATATAGATTTTAAGCACTGAACGTTAAAACGTTATAACATACTTTTTAAAATAAAACTTTAATCATAAATTGACAAAATTAAAAAAAAATTGTATCTTTGTGTTTTAAATTTAAAAATTATTTGTAAATTTTGAAATAAAAAAAATGACAACACTAACTGATAAATATATAAATTTTTTCACCGACTACGGTTTCAAACGGCTTTTTGGCGAAGAACGAAATAAAGACTTGTTATTAGACTTTCTTAATAACCTACTGAAAGGCAAAGAAGTAATAACAAAACTCACTTTTAAAAACAACGAAAATATAGGAAATACTCAACTTGACCGTAAAGCAATATTTGACTTATATTGTGAAAACGACGTGGGCGATAAGTTTATAGTAGAGCTTCAAAAAGCCAAACAAAACTTTTTTAAAGATAGAAGTATTTTTTATTCTACTTTTCCTATTCAGGAGCAGGCAAAACGAGGCGACTGGAATTTCCAACTCACAAAAGTTTACACAATAGGAATACTTGATTTCTGTTTTGATGATAATGATAAAGATAAGACTGTTGTAAACCATGTTAAGTTATTGGATACCAATAGCAAAAAGGTATTTTACGACAAACTTACTTTTGTATATCTGCAAATGCCAAACTTTACCAAAACTGTTGATGAGTTGGAAACCAATTTTGATAAATGGTTATTTAGCATAAAAAATCTACAAAATTTAGAAGCCAAACCCGAAATACTAACAGGTATTTTCACAAAATTCTTTGAAGAAGCAAGAATATCAAATTACAATCACAAGGAAATTAGAAATTATGAAAACAGTTTAAAATATTATAGAGATTTAAAAAACACAATAGATACTGCAAAAATAGAAGGTATAAATGAAGGTATAGAAAAAGGTATTGAAAAAGGTATTGAAAAAGAAAAAAAACGAAGTAAAAAATTAATACAACAAGTTGAAAAAGAAAAGCAACAAGCTGAACTTAATTCAAAAATAATAACACTATTTTACAAAAACGGCATAAGTAAAAATGAGATTTCTAAAACCCTTAAAATTAATATTGAAGAAATAGATAAAATCCTTTTATAAAGAACAACAACACTAACCAATAAATGAGTAAACAAATCTTTTATTGTGTTTTTAGTTAGCTTTCGCCTGAGAGCTAAGTTCCTTCCTTATTATTCTTACCTAATTATTCTCTTTTTTTAATTAAAAAAACATGACAGATACACAAAAAAATCAGTAAATTGCATTATAATATTATTATGAATGAATATCACAGCCCGCCATAAGGGTTTCATTTATTAATATTTATTTTTTTAAATAATTTGTTGTCCAGTTTTTCAGGGGAATTATAATTAAAAAAACTCTCAAAACATAATGCAATCTTTTCAAATGTAAAAAAAGAAAGGTATTTCGATAATCGTTTTTATCAAAATTTCACTTTCTTTTGAATCTATCGGGGGGAAATACAATGTTGAGTTTTACCCAAAGTTATTGGAATAAATTTGCAGATTTATTTTAATAATTAGTTATCTGCAAATATAATAATTTTATTTAGAGTAATACAATTTTTTTGCAATAGAACAATAGTAATTTAATAAAAAGTTGTATTTTAAAACGTTGTAAAGTAGTATTAGAAAAAGTTAATTATTGTATTTGTTGTTTGTGAATTTTGTTTTTTACTTTTTTAGAGAAATTGTTTTTTTGAGTTTATCAAAAAATTTACATTTGTTAAATAGCTTAATACAAGTTGTTTCTTAAATTTATTTATAAATTATTTGTATTGAATTCATTTTTTTAGTAGATTTGTTGTTTAAAAACCAAAAAACATAAAAAATGAAAAGAACACTAACCACACTATTATTAATAATTGTAGTAAACTTATTATTTGCCCAAACACAGAACGACTTGGACATGGTTCAAGCCGCATACGATGGAGACGAAGCAAGAGTAGAATATTTTTTGACGAATGGAGCAAATGTAAACACAGTTGATGCAGAAGGTTATACAGCAATAATTTATGCTTCGGCTTATGGCTATCATGGAATAATGAGAAAATTGATAGACGCAGGTGCAAAAGTAAATGAAATGCGAAACGATGTAACACCTGTTTTTGCTGCCACAAATAATGATAACACAAAATCATTAGAGATTCTGATAAAAGCAAAAGCAGATGTAAACTGTAAAGACTCAAAAGGTTACACGCCGCTTATGCTTGCAGCACAAGAAAATTATTACCGAACAGCAAAATATCTTTTGGAAAAAAGAGCAAGAATTGACACGGAAAACCACGACGGACACACCGCTCTTAGTATAGCAATACAAAGAGGTCAAAATGATGCAGTTGCTACACTTTTGCAAGCAAAGCCTAAAAAAGGTGGATATAGTAATTATGCAACCTCGCCAATAAACACGGCAGATTACATGAACAATAAAGATGCAGAGCAAAAACTACGTAGATATGGTATGAAAAAATCGCTTACACCTGGAATTGAGTTTGTTTCCGCAGGTCTTGGCATTCGTTTTAACGCTTACGAGTCTCTTAGTGGCTATGAACTTGGTATTCACGAAAGTCTGACTAAAATAGACTTTTATGCTGGTTATTTATCAACTGGCAAAGATTCTAAATTTGAGCCTTTGGAAGATAACAATATATTGAATATGAACAATATGATTTATACTTCTCTAAATAAACGTATTACATTGTATCACCCTAAAAAAGTTTCTTACGGATTTTCGCTTGGCGGGAATTTTATTTTCGCACAGGGCAATAATTCAATGACAAACCAGACAGAACAAGAATTTGTTTACGGACCAAGTGCAAATTTATTCAGATATGGTGGCTTTTTTATGTTCCGATTTGATTATAACATGTTTCTTACTCCAACTTCTAAATTTTATCAACATGGTTTTTCGTTCTTCTTAGGCGCAAAACTCTACAAACCAAAAGGTTCTAGGTCTAGTTTTATACATGCAGATAAAACACTTTATATGCTGTAAATTAGTTGAGGTTGAAAGTTGGGAATACCCACGTAAGGTTAGATAAGGTTAATTTACAAAGTCGTAGAAAGTTTCGAAGTATTAAAGACATCGAAGCTTTAATACACCAAAATTGTCTAATTTTACATAGGTAACCTAAAATTATTCATTATTTATTATTTATTACTTATGGATATTCTAGCAAAATTAAAGAATAAAAATCTCCTTGTTGCCGAAGATGAGATAATAAACTATATATACATAAAGGAGATTTTAGAAGAGATAAAAGTTAATTTATTTCATGTAAAAAACGGGAAACTTGCTGTAGAAAAAATGAACTCTTCAATAGATATGGTTTTAATGGATTTAAAAATGCCAGAAATGACTGGTTATGAGGCTACTGAAATAATAAAACAAAAATATCCTAATGTGCCAATAATTGCACTAACAGCATTTGCATATCAAAACGAAATAGAAAAAGCATTAGAATCAGGCTGTTCGGGATATTTGATAAAACCATTTAAGAAAGATAAATTTTTAGAATTAATAAGCGACTGGTTGTAAATTGAAAAGAATAGAAATACATTATTTACAAACAAAATAATAAAACATGAAAAAAAAAGTTATTTCAATATTGCTTTTATTATTTTTTATTTCCTTTTTTAACACATGTTATGCACCAGAAGATGAGTGTTTTTCTATTAGCACAATTCTACTGGAAAATTATTCATTGAATGGAAATATGAAAATAAAACCATTAGATACAGTAGATATCAATGATTATGCTATTGCCATAAATTGTGGTATAAATGAAGAAATTTGTTTTAATTTAGATTTTGGAAATTCTCTTTATGCGATTAAGTTGGTAGAGCCATTTTACATTCTACAAAATAAAATTAAAAATATTTCAATAAAAAGTAATTCTGATTTGAATGATAATTATTATGCTGGTAGTGAATTAAAAACACTGTTTACACCTATCGAGTTGAGTCCAGATTGTGTATATGATAATTATGATTGCATTAGAGATTATTCAAAATTTGAAGGAATAGACTCTATAGAAGATGCTTTCAATGAATTATTTGCAATTAATGAATATTTAAGTAAAAATACAGAAAGAATACAATTAATAAATCTATTTTCAATAAACTTAAATGAGAGTGTTTCTAATAATACACACAAGTTTACAATAACATTTGAATTTGAAAATGGGCAAATCATTACTTCTAATACAAATGAAATTCTAATTAAATAAAAGATTTCTAATTTAACGATTATACTTTTCAAAAATACAATTATAAATTAAAAATGGAAAAAAATATCAATATCATAAAAACCATATTGGGTGTGTTCTTAATAGTCCTTATTGCGTATTTGTTAAAATTATTTGCAGAACTTTTTGTTCCACTCACTTTTGCTATATTTATAACACTTGTTATTTTACCATTACTGAAAAGAGCAAAAAAATATAAAATTCCATATTTTGTAACACTAATAATTATTTTAGTAATAGTTAGCTTTTCTGTAAAAGGCATATCTTGGATAATTCAAGATACCGCCCAACAAATTGCAAGCGAGAGTGATAAGATTGCTATCCAGTTTAACGAAAAAATGAAACCTATTTTAATAAAATCGGAAGAACTATTTGGTGCTGAATTTGTTGCAGAAAATAACAATTTAATTGAAGATAACATCAAAGGAATTTTAACCTCCAAAGGTTTTGGAAGTGCCGTTAAATTTAGTCTTGGAACTGCCAAAAATTTGTTACAATCATTTTTCATAACACTATTTTTCTTTCTCCTAATACTTGGCAGTGCCTTACATTATGAGGAAAAATTAACCAAGTTTTCCAAAGAAGGTAGTGCAAAAAATTCCATATTAATATTTGAAGGCGTAATGCAATCTTTGAGTGTATTTTTACGAGTAAAAACAATAATGAGCCTTTGCACAGGAATAGGTTTTACTATTGCAGCATATATTTTTGGTGTAGATTTTCCGCTGTTTTGGGGATTTTTAACTTTTATAGTTAATTATGTGCAATTGGTTGGCTCAATTGTTAGCACAATTGTAGTTGCGGCTTTCGGATTTTTACAAATAGAAACAATGGGTGGTGTTGCATTTTTTGCATTCTCTCTTGCTGGAATACAAGTATTGTTTGGCAGTATTTTAGAGCCTATTTTTATGGGAAAAAGTTTTTCCATAAATACCGTTTTTATAATTATTAGTCTATTTATTTGGGGATATTTATGGGGAGTTTCAGGTATGATTTTATCAATACCAATAATTGCATCTATAAAAATAATTTTGGATAATTCTAAAAATTATCAAGAATTTGGTGAATTTTTGGGAGCAAGAAAAAATCTTATGGCGGAAAAAATAAAAGATAATAAATTTATAAAAATACCTAAAACACAATGAACAAATAATGAATAATGAACAATAAATAATGAACAATTAATGATTGGTTTGTATTTGATAATTAGAAAGTTATGTTTTTCACACTCAAGATTTTTTTTTGTTTTATTGCATATTTATTCTCAAATACAAATAAAATTATTCATTATTCATTAAAAAATTTTGTCATTAATATAAAATATCTAATTTTGGCAATTGAAATAAAATAATAAATCAAATAATCAAAATTAACCCAAATTATGTCTGATAAATATAATATTCAGTCGGTTTTAAAAAACCTTGGAATTAAAGAAGTTAACAACGGTGCTTGCACAGGAGCGGAATGGATTACAACTACGGGTAAAGAAGTAGAGTCTTACTCACCTGCAGATGGTAAACTTATCGCAAAAGTAAAACAAGCAAGTTGGGACGACTACGAAGTAATGATAGGCAAAGCACAAACGGCTTATAAAACATGGAGAAAAGTTCCTGCACCAAAACGTGGAGAAATTGTTCGCCAAATGGGAGACGAACTTCGTAAATATAAAGATGATTTAGGAAAACTCGTTTCTTTAGAAATGGGGAAAATCTATCAAGAAGGACTTGGTGAAGTGCAAGAAATGATTGATATTTGTGATTTCGCAGTAGGACAATCGCGTCAGTTATACGGATTTACAATGCACTCGGAAAGAGAAAATCACAGAATGTATGACCAATATCACCCAATTGGAGTGGTAGGAGTAATTTCTGCATTTAACTTCCCAGTAGCCGTATGGGCTTGGAACACAATGCTTGCACTTATTGCAGGAGACACTGTAATTTGGAAACCATCGTCAAAAACTCCACTTACAGCAGTTGCTGTTCATAATATTATGGCTAATGTTATGAAACGTAATAACTTACAAGAAGGAATTATCAATCTGGTAGTTGCAAGTTCAAGAATTCTTGGAGATGATTTTATTAATGATAAAAGAGTACCTCTAATATCTGTAACTGGCTCTACTGCAATTGGCAGAAGAGTTGCAGAACTTGTAGGCAAAAGACTTGGTAAAACAATCTTGGAACTTGGAGGAAACAATGCAGTTACAATTACCGAAAATGCAGATTTAGACATGGCTCTTACTGCGGCATTATTCGGAGCAGTTGGAACTACTGGACAACGTTGCACATCTACTCGCCGATTAATTATTCACGAAAGTATTTATGATAGTTTTGTTGCAAAATTAGTAAAAGCATACAAACAACTTGACGCAAAAACAGGTCATTCACTTGACTCTAACACACTTGTAGGTCCAATGATTGACAAGAGTTCGGTAGAAGCATATCAGGCAGCTATTGAAATGGCAATAAAAGAAGGTGGAAACTTATTGTTTGGAAACAAAGTATTTGAAGGCGAAGGATATGAGTCTGGTTGCTACGTTCAACCAACAATTATTGAAGCAAAAAATGAATTTAATATTGTTCAAGAAGAAACTTTTGCTCCAATTCTTTATCTAATGAAATACAAAACAATAGACGAGGCTATTGAAATACAAAACGGTGTTCCTCAAGGACTTTCATCAGCTATTTTTACACGCAACATGCTTGAAGCAGAAAAATTCCTTTCACACGAAGGTTCGGATTGTGGTATTGCAAACGTAAACATAGGAACTTCGGGAGCAGAAATTGGTGGAGCTTTTGGTGGAGAAAAAGACACTGGTGGTGGTCGTGAATCTGGTTCAGACTCTTGGAAAACATACATGAGAAGACAAACAAATACAATAAACTACGGAACAAATTTACCTCTCGCACAAGGTATTGTTTTTGATTTAAGTTAAATTATCTGATTTTAAATATATTAAAAGCGGAACAAAATATAATTTTGTTCCGCTTTTTTTTATTTTTTCATTACAAAAAAATCTAATTATCATCAAATTTTGCTTGGTAATGACTTACAAAATTAATAGATGGTAATATTAATGGAGAATATCCAGCATTTAAAACCATAAATGAAACAAAAGATCGTAAGAAAGGAAAACCAATTGCAGGTGCATTAACATAAGGAAAATTAGAGCTTTTAAAATCTACATCTATCTCTTCCGAAGTTTTAAATACTGTTTCATATTTAATATCAAGAGAATATTCATTTTTTGTTTTTAAGGAAACATCAAAAAACACAGAAAATTTTGTTTTATCTTCGTCGTAAAACACAGGACTATAATCTAATTTAAAATAATTTTCATTTTTAGATTTTGAGATAGGTTTAAAATTTACCTTAATTACTTTATGTTCTGTTGCTGTTAAGTTCATATCTATGCGGCTAATGTGTAGTCATAACTCTCATCAGCAGAGTTATATACGTCTTCTACTATTATAGGTAGTGGATTAATATTGATATTAAAAGGAAGTTCTTCTTCATATTCTTCAAACTCAACTCCGTTTGCCTCTAATTCTGCAACGAGTTGTTCGGGACTTACCTTATTAAAATTTTCAAAAAATTCTTTTTTAAATTCGTCAACTGTCATTTTTAATTTCTCCTTTATTTTTAATTTTTATAGTGTGTTTATTTATATTTTCAATAGGATTACTTACAACAAGAATAGATACATTTGGAATACGTGAAAATAATTTATTTTTCCTTTCGAAAGAAGTCAATTTAACATACATTTTCTTTTTTATAATTTTTACTTTAGTCTGTTTTTTTATTTCTTCTATAATAGCAGAGTCAGATAAATCATTTTTCAGTCTCTTTTTTTTTGCAATTTTTAGTTTCTCTAAAATTGCACTTCTTACTATATTAAAAATTTCAAGTCCTTCTACAGTATCCAAATCCAAAAAAATATTTCCATTTAATTCTATTTCTGCTTCAAGAACAATATAATTCAAATATGTATTTATTTTTGAATCGTTATTCCATGAAGTAACTATTGCCCAATTTTCTGCATCTATATCAGGTGGATTTAATATTTCTTCTACGAAAAAATAAACTCCATTACCTAACCATTGTTTACCCGAACTTTCTGCAAAATTATTTTTTAAAATACTGTCTTCATTTTTAGCGTCTGTTCCATGATAACCAATTATTTTTTTATAATCCATACAATTCAATATACTAAATTTGCACAAAGATATTTTTTTTATTTTAATTATGCAAATAATTTGTAATTTTTTCTATATTTAAAAATTTAATTTCTTTATTTGTGAAATAAAATGAAAACAATAGCAACCAAAGAGGACTATAAAAAAGCAAGTAAGCGAATTGAAATTCTGTTGAAAATAGTTAACAACAAGACAGATAAAAATGATGCTAATTTTATAGAATTACAGACCTCAAAAATTAGCCATATTAGATTAGCTTAAGTTGCATTGCAACAGGGACTAAAACAATAACTGGACATTTAACATCTCTGCAATAAGTAACAATATAATTATTTAATGGTATAACGATTTAGCTTAACATCTAACAATCAATATGGTATTTTTAACCCTGTCAGGGTTTAGAACCCTGACAGGTGGGGTGTTCATTTTGCAACTATTTCTTCCCCCACTTTTTGCCTATTATAAACTAAAGTTTTTGCCTTCATTTTATATTGATTATCAATAATTTATAAAATTAAT
>JAOZQN010000717.1 GCA_029932195.1 Bacteroidales bacterium
AATATGAAATAACTAAAATGTCCAGTTTGACTAGTGAAATTTTTGAGGTCTGTAAAATCAGCAAAAATAGACAGACAATGCAACCAAAACAGTTGTAAGTAGTCTATTTAACAAAGGAACTCATAACAAAAAAAAAATATAAAAAAATGGATAATTTAGAAAATAAAATAGAAAAATTGCAACATAAAATAGATATTCAGCATAAAATTTATAGATTTGTATTATTTACAGCTATAGCTTTTATTTCGTTGTTGTTAGTGTATGTTACAGCAAATTTGCTCGGTTTTATACAATAACCAATGAACACTGGATTTTAACCCTGGCGGCATTTAAAGCATTTGGCACTCATTAAAAATGCCAAAAAAAGTAACGAATTTTTATGAAAAAAACGATAATAATACATTTGTATTACTATCGTTTTTTTTTACTTATTTTTATAAAATAAAAAAATGTAAAACATTAGAAATCAGTTGTTAGATAAAAGTAGGGAATCAATTATTCTAAATTTAATCAACTTTATTCATCAAATTACATTTTTTTTTTATGTTTTAATTATTATTTTTGCTTTTTATTAAATTATATTAAGTAGTCATATAAAAGTTTTTTAATGAAAAAGACAAGGATTAATAGTAAAAGGTTATTTTTTATATTTTATTTATAATCAATGAGTATTTTAAAATTTGTATCCAATGCCGAGTTTGGCAAAAAGATGCTTTTTAGAGTGGACTCATCAATTCAATAAAAAACTAATTTATAAAGCTTTAAATTAACTAAAAACAATAATCAATGGAAAAAAAAGCACTAAAAGGAGGAGAATTTTTAATAAAAACAACTCTATCAAAAGATATTTTTATCCCAGAAGAATTTGATGAAGAACAACTGATGATTGCAGGTTCATGTAACGATTTTTTGGAAACAGAATTATATCCAATTGCTGATAGAATTGATAAGATGGAGCCGGGCTTAATGGCTCAAACTCTCAAAAAATCTGGTGAACTCGGACTTCTTGGAATCGCAGTGCCAGAAGAATACGAAGGTTTTGGACAGTCGTTTGTAACCTCAATGCTTTCCAGCGATATTATGGGAGCAGGATATTCTTTTTCAGTAGCACATTCTGCACATACTGGAATTGGCACATTACCAATTGTTTATTACGGAAACGATGAACAAAAACAAAAATACTTGCCAAAATTAGCCTCAGGCGAATGGATTGGTGCTTACTGCCTTACAGAACCTGGAGCAGGTTCAGATGCAAACTCTGGAACTACAAAAGCTACGCTCACAGAAGACGGCAAACATTATATTCTCAACGGACAAAAAATGTGGATAACAAACGGTGGTTTTGCCGATGTCTATACTGTTTTTGCTAAAATTGATAACGATAGAATTTTAAGTGCTTTTATTGTAGATAAAGATTTTCCTGGATTAGCAACAAATCCAGAAGAGAAAAAAATGGGTATCAAAGGCTCATCTACCGTGCAAGTTTTTCTTAACGATTGTAAAGTTCCTGTAGAAAATTTACTCGGAAAAAGAGGTGAAGGTTTTAGAATTGCTCTAAATATATTAAATCTTGGACGTATAAAACTTGGGGCAAATGTAAATTCGGCTGCCAAAAGAGCTATTTCTCAATCGGTTCAGTATGCAAACGAAAGAAAACAATTTAGAAGTTTACTTTCTACTTTTGGAGCAATAAAGTTTAAACTTGCAGAACAAGTTATTAGAGTATTTGCCAACGAATCAGCAGTTTATAGAGCAAGTCAAAACGTGGAAGATGTTATTCAGATGTATATAGAAGAAGGAATGGACGAAGGCTTGGCACAAGTAGAAGCTCAAAGAAAATATGTTATTGAAGCTGCATTACTAAAAGTTTACGGTTCCGAAATGCTTGATTATGTGGTAGATGAAGGCGTGCAAATTCATGGAGGAATGGGATATTCTGCAGAAACAGAAATTGAGCGGGCTTACAGAGATTCTCGTATCAACCGAATTTTTGAAGGAACAAACGAAATTAACAGACTGGTAGTTTCGGATACTCTTATTAAAAAAGGCATGAAAAAAGAAATCGCTTTTATGCCAGCGGCAGAAAAAGTGATGAGTTCTATTGAAAATCTTGGCGAAAAACCAGAATTTACAGGAGAATATTTTGATATAGTAAAACAAATTACTCAAAATCTTAAAAATGCTACTATTATGATAACCAAAGCATCAATGGATAATTTGGGTAGAAAAATTGGCAAAGAACAAGAAGTTTTATTTAATCTTGCAGATATGATGACACAAACTTATGTTGTGGAATCTACGGCTCTTAGAGTGGAAAAAATGCAAAATATGGTTGATGCCGAAAAATTTGATTTATTCAAAGATATGTTGAACGTTTTACAATACGAGTCGGCACATATTATCAACAAAGCTGGAACAGATGCAGTTTTTAATTGTATAAAAGAAGAAGAGCAATGCAAAATTTTAAAAGCACTTTCTTATTTTACAAAAGTAAAACCAACAAACTACAAAGAAGCTAGACAACGAATTGCTAACAAATTAATTGAAGATAACAAATTCAATTTTACATATTAATGATAGATTTTAAAAATACAGCTTTTTTAGTTACTATAGTTTTTGTTTTAAATAGTTGTTCTGTATTTAAAAGTGTTAATAAATATGAACTTATAAAAGAAGACTTTTCTATAAATTTCCCAAGTGAACCAACTAAGGTAACAGAGGAAGATCCTTACATGGTATCATATTTTTATGAAGATAAAAGTATTGGTTACGTACTAAAGTTTTTGCCTTCATTTTATATTGATTATCAATAATTTATAAAATTAAT
>JAOZQN010000718.1 GCA_029932195.1 Bacteroidales bacterium
AATCATATACAAATTTATTTTTCATCGTTAATAACAAAAAAAGCCAATTTAGGTTGTAGATGTATTAGATTTTTCGGGAAACGATAGCATTGTGAAAAAAAGTTATTCTAAAAGTAGATTTTTTATAAGAGACCTTCTTTACCTAAAAATTGGTATTGGCTATTTATTTTAGTAGTTAGTTGATAGTTATTGAGTTATCGAGTTGTCAAGTTATCAAGTTGAAAGTTATGGCGTTTTTCATATTAATCAAAAGTAGTTTACACTTTTTTCATTTATTTATAAAATAAAAAAAAACATAATAACTGCTTAAATTTCAGCTCATTAGCGTAGGGTTTTAAACCCTACGCTAATGAGAAAAGCAGAAAGTGTAAAGTAGATATGAAAAACGCCAAAGTTATCAAGTTGAGAGTTATTAAGTTTATAAAGTTGAGTCCACTCCTAACCCAGACAAGCTGGAAAAGTTTTGAAGTTTTGAATAATATTATGCCAAAAAATACAACAATATTAAGAATAAGGAACTAAAAGCTGCTTTTTAGCAAACTCGGCGTTGGATACAAATTTTAAAATGCTCATTTATAATAAATAAACTCCATAGCCTTTTAATTTTATACTTTTAACTTGAAAAATTTTAACTTGATAACTTTTAACTTGATAACTTGATAACTTGATAACTTAAAAACCTTTTAATTTTATACTTCACAGATGAAAAAAGCAAATTACTTATATGGTTTAATAATATTAGTTTTACTATCAGGTTGTTATAAACTAATGCCACCTCCAGTAGAAATAACTTCTGACGACCCATCGTATAATCATGGGAAACCCACATCGCCATTTCCTGCAGATGGAGCAATCAATGTGAAAACAATAGATTTATCGTGGAACTACGATGTTCTTAATAATTATAATACAACTTATGATATTTATTTTGGACGATACGAAGAACCTGATTTAGAAGCTTCTAATATTACGGAAAAAAATTATACTATTTCAATAGATTCCGATGAAACCTACTATTGGAAAGTTGTAGCAAAAGACCAAACAGGCTCCTACGAAAGTGATACATGGACATTTACAACGGTAAATAATCTTCCTCCATATATTCCTTCTGTTCCAAATCCTGAAAATAATAGCACAAATTCTTATGTTAGTTATCTTTCGTGGGACTATGGTTTAGACCCAGACCATGACAATGTTACATACTCTTTGTATTTTGGAACAACAGAAAACCCTCCATTATTTGCAACAAATTTAGAGTCTGCAAGTAATTTTGATGTTATTATTGAAGACTTTATAGTATATTATTGGAAGATAATTGCTTACGATGGTAACGGTAATAGCACAGAAGGTCCTGTTTGGAGTTTTATTGTATATGATTAGTAAAAAAACACTCCGAAAAACACATAGAAAAGACTCGTTTTCTTTTTTAGTCTCTTGATCCTGAAATCGTTGTTTTTTTTTGCATAATATTATTCATAATTTCATAATTTCAAAACTTTTCCAATTTATCTGGGTTAGGTTATAAAAATTAATGTATTAAAAATAACTCAACCAGACAAGATTTTTCTTGTTGTTCCAATATTTATTAATATGAAAAAAGCAACAATATTTCTTCTACTTATTTCAAGTATTTTATCTGCACAAGATTTTGATTTAGTGCCATTTAGAGTAAGAAACAAATGGGGATTTTCTGACAGTATTGGAAAGATAGTAATTCCTATTAAATACAATAATGTGTGTCCATTTAATAAAAAATGTGCTGCATTTCAATTGAATAAAAAATGGGGGTTAATAGATATTGAAGGTAATGAAACGGTATCTGCAACTTACGACTCTGTTGGTAATTATTTTAAAGAATATTATGTATATGATAATTCATTAAAAAAGACAAAATTTAAAACAGGAATAGAAGTTTATCAGAATGGAAAAGTTTCTTATGTTGATATCAATGGAGAAAATCTATATAAAAATGGGAGGGTCGAGGATGCTTTTGATTTTGAAATGTATGACTCTAAGAGATATTTAGAAAAAATTGAATTTCTAAGAAATGGGGAGCTTGTAGGATACGAAATTATCAAAACAGGTTTCTCTATAGAACCACAATATGATTCTTTAATATATTCAGATACAGATTGGGCTTATTTTGGAAAAAAGCAACCAGAACCTTATTTTTTAGCAAGAAAAGATAATAAATGGGGAGTAATATCAACATCAAACAAAACTATACTTCCATTTGAATATGATGCTCTTTTAGAAGAAAGATTTAATTCTAAAAAGTTGTTTAAAAAAGATGGTAAATGGGGTGTTTTAGATGAGAATTTAGTAATTAGTCTTGAAAATATATACGATTCTATTGCAAGAACAAGAGCTGGGTATTTAATACAATTAGATTCTAAACTCGGAGTGTTTAATTATAAGTTTGAAGAGATAATACCAATAATATATCCACAAATCACTTTATCGGAAGATAAAAAGGGATACTATTGAGATTTTACAAATAAAATTGGATTTGCAAATACAAAAGGAATAATCGTTATTCCTGTTGATTATTATTATCTGAAAAAATACAAATATAAAGATGCTTTTATTTACAAAAATGATAAAACAGATAAATTAGTTGGATATTTTAGTTCGGGTATGAAAATAAATATTCCTGTAAAATATAAATCTATTGCTGCTTTTAAAAATGGTTACTCCTTAGTTGTAACAAAAAAAGGAAAAACAGGTTATATAAACGAAGAAGGTTTTGAGTTTTTCAAAAAGTAATTCAGTCTGTAAATAATCCATTGATAAGTCTTTTCGCTATCCAAGTCCCGACTTGCC